>JARGOJ010000086.1:0-4006 GCA_029210225.1 Planctomycetota bacterium | reverse complement strand
GGTTTTGCTGTCGAGATTGGGTGGAGAGAGCACCCATTCCCGGACGTTGCCGCCCATATCGTAGACACCAAATGGGCTGATGTCGTTCTTGCTAACTCCACAGAGAAGCGCGTTCGAGCGGTTGGTCACGCTCCAATCTTCACGGTAGCGTCGGCCATAAGGATAGTCACGGTCGTCATAGCCGCCGCTCGCGGCGAGCTGCCATTGCGCTTCGGTGGGGAGCCTATGAACGCGTTTTGTTTGCTTGGAAATCCAACGCAGATAGGCCTGAGCCGAGTTAAACGAAATGTTACGAGCCGGTCTATCCCATTCCGTTGGGGGCAATGGCGGTTTCAGACTCGCCCAGTGGAAGGGCTTGTAACGACGGGCTTCGGTGCGACCGCGGGTTCGCTCATAGTCTTTGAGGAAGAAGTAATAATCCTTCACGGAAACCTCTTTCTCCTGAATGAAGAAGGGCTTCACGAAGACCTTTGAGAGGTTGTCATGGCGAGGATGTCCGGGACGAAACTTCTTCCGGGCAAAGACATAGACAAAACCTTTTGGAGGTTCGGGGAGGGGTCCAATATAGAGAGGCTCGTTTCGCTCAATCTTTATGGGAAAGAGGTGACGCCGCTCGCCATAACTGATGTTGGCGAGGTATGTCCCAAGGGGCAACTTTTGCTTCAGCACGGGGGTGCCGACTCGGGTGACTTCTTGCGGTGGCCGGAAATCGACGAATTGCTTGCTCTGGACCTGAAGGAATTGTTTATCGAATTTTTGAAGCTGGAGCGTGGCTCCCACAAAGACTTTCTTGCTCTGGGGAGGGGCCAATCCAAAGGGGATGAGCCCGCGAGCTTCTTCAATCATAGACGCGAGTTTTTTGTCCTCGATGAGCTTCGCCATACGCACGTTTGACGCGAGGCTTTGCCGCCTTAAACTCAGTTTTTCCAGCTTGAGAAGGGAGCTGAGCGCCTTTGAGAACTGATCATCAGCCTGACTCTTCTCTCCTCTCTTAAAAGACCCGGTCGCTTCCTCAAAAAGCCCCATGGCTTCGTCGTAGGCTTCTTTGAGTGGGCGGCTTCGGTTGATGTCGTTGATGATCCCGAAGGCTTCGAGGTTGCCTGCGTCAAGCTCTAAGACCTTGTCGCTCGCCTCATAGGCCTCGTTGAGGCGCCAGTTTCTAAGGTGATTGCGAGCGTCCAAGATAAGGGTGTTACTCTCCAAGCGGTTTGTTTCGCCCTGATAAAGCTGGATTCCGCCAACGATGGTGGAGACGCTCACCAAGATCGTGATGATGACAATCGCGAAGGTTTGGTGGCTTGTCAGCCAGCGGGAAGCCCGTTGGAAGAGGGGTTCTTGATAGACATTTCCAGCCAGCGGTTTCCCATCCTGATAGAGGATCAGCTGTTCTTTCAAGGACAGGGCGGTTGGGAAGCGGTCTTCCCGATCGCGAGCGAGAGACTTCATGACAATCGCTTCGAGAGCTGCATCGACCTCTGGATTGAGAGTTCTCGGCGAAGGAATCACCCCGGCCACAACCAAGTCGAGGACCTCTTCGATGGTCTCCTTGTTCACCGGAGGATCGCCTGTGAGGCAATGGTAAAGGATTGCTCCGAGCCCGTAAACATCACTGACTTCGTCCACTTCGCTCAGTTTTCCTGAGGCTTGCTCAGGAGCCATATAGGCCGGAGTTCCGACGATGTCGCCTTCCTGAGTTTTGTAGACGCTGTTGTCGGCGAGCTTGAGGCGCCGGGTGACGTTGCCTTCGTTCTTGTCGCTCTTTTCTTTCTCGTGCTTCGCCTTTGAGAGGCCGAAGTCGATGAGCTTGACGTTCTCGTCCCGAGTAATAAGGACGTTTCCAGGTTTGATATCTCTGTGAATGAATTGATGCCGGTGCATAAACTCAACGGCTTTAGTCAGCTCGATGGCAAAGCGAACGGCGTTTCCTGAAGAGATGACCTTCTGCCGATCAATGCGATCTTCGAGGGTCTCACCGTCGACAAACTCAAGGACCACGCCGCTGCCGTGTTCAGAGTCGAAGCGGTCGTGAATGGTCACAATACTTGGATGAGTGAGCTCGCCTTGAATTTCAACTTCACGTTGGGTTCGGTTCTTTTCTTCTTCAATGATCTCCGGGTCGTTGAGGTCTCCGAAAGCATCAAAAAAGAGCTTCACCGCAACTTTGCGCCCACCCAAACGGGTGTCGTAGGCTTTGTAAACAACACCCTTGGCGCCCGTTCCCAAGAGGTCTTCTCGTGGGTTTCGAATGAGGTAGCGATTGGCGATATATTCCGACTGAGTCGAGGACCCGGGAGACCAGACCAATGGCGAGGCGCTGACTTGTTGCAGGGCCGGGGAGGTGTCGTCGTTCTTGTCGAAGTTGTTCTCGATTGATTGTTGAAAGGCCAGGGCTTCGGCGGTGGCATCCGAGAAGACAGAGGGCGGATAATTGTTGGTTTCTTCTTGGTCGAAGTCATCAGCGACTTCCAGGTAAGGATTCGAAGAAGGTCCAGGGGCTGAGAAGTTTTGCTTCGCGAGGATGGGCTCGGGGGGTGCGGCTGGGCGTTGGTGGGGGACAGGGAAATAGCCCGATCCGGATCCTGGTCGTTCGGGAGCCTGTTGAGCAAGTGTGCTTGGACCGCGAGGCCCCTCGTAGAGCTGGGCCACAGATCGAGGCTCATAGACTTCAACGTTTGGGCGTTCCGTTGCTGGAGGGGGTGGGGGAGGAGGTCGGTGACCTTTTTTTCCGGGGCTCTGACGGGGATTTGGGGGCGCGCCTCTGGGAGGACCCATGTTTGGCCGAGTGGGTGGACGAGGGCGCGGAGGAACTCCGGGGCGAGGAGCCGCAGGGTGGCGAATCGCGGAGTCAGAGCTTGGTTGGAGGCCGTTGGGGTTGAGGAAACCTGTTGTGCGTTTCTTCTTGCTGAGGATCTCAGGCTTCTTGCTGATCCCTGTGCTTTGAAAATCTTGTCCGGCACAATTCAAGCATTGACCCCCCGCTGGAATTCCTTGCGGATAGGGGGTTCTACATCGAGAACAGTGGTAGCCGTTCTTCACCATGAGTCGCCAGTACTTTTCCTAATGCGTCGTTAGACCTTGCCTTCTCAATTAATTATGCCAAGACTTCGCGAGAGTCTCTTGGTAAAGCGCTTCTTTGCCCAATATTTCGACATCAAATTTTGCTTGAAAGCTCGTTCTCAGCCAGTCATGGCGCATTTCTCTTCGAGATGAAGACGACATCTAAAGCAGGGAAATTTTCCATCAGATGGCGATTTCTACGACTCAATCGCGGGCTTTTCTTCCTTCTCCGTTTTACTCGGGTGAACTGGAGCGTTCTCCGCGATAGCAACTTCGAGAAGTTCTTGGTGGTCCATGGTCTCCTTCTCAAAGAGTATTTCGGCGATCTTAAGCAGCGCTTCCTTGGCTTTGGACAGCAAATCGGTCACGCGACCTTCGGAGGCGTTGATGATCCGGCGAATTTCGTCGTCGATTTCCCGTGCGGTCTCTTCCGAATATTCTCGGGGGCCGCCCTCCATCCCTGCGAGATAGCGGGCTTTCGGAGAATTTGCGAAGGCCGTTGGGCCGAGTTTCTCGCTCATACCGAATTCTTTGACCATTCGGCGGGCAAGCTGAACAGCGCGGTTGAGGTCATCAGCGGCTCCGGTAGAAAGGTCTCCGAGGATGACTTTTTCGGCGACCCGACCGCCGAGCATGACGTCCATGCGATCTTCCAGTTCTTGCATTGTGAGCAAGTAGCGGTCTTCGACAGGGAGCTGCATGGTGTAACCCAAGGCCGCTGCTCCGCGACTGATGATCGAGATGCGATGGACGGGGTCGGAGGATTCTCGGGCCAAAGCGACTAGGGCGTGACCGACCTCATGAATGGAGACGCGGCGCTTTTCTTGAGGACGAAGAATGCGCTGGCGTTTTTCCAGGCCAGCCACAATTCGCTCAAAGGCGGCTTCAAAATCTTTGCTCTCGACAGCGTCTTTGTTATGCCGAGCGGCCATGAGGGCGGCTTCGTTGA
>JARGOJ010001169.1 GCA_029210225.1 Planctomycetota bacterium | reverse complement strand
GCCCCCCAAAACCCCCGCAAATACAAAGACAAAACCAAAGAGCAACGGCTCCTTGATAAGCTTGGCTCCGACGCCCAAGCTGGGACTTGGCTCGACGACAAATTTGAAATCATCTCCTGCCTCGGCAAAGGCGGAATGGGCCTTGTCTACCGTGTAAAGAGCCCCGAACATGAACAGGAACTCGCCCTCAAACTCGCCTTCCCACAAATGAATGAAAGCAAAGAAGACGAAGTCACCAAGCGCTTCGAACGCGAGATTCTCGTCACTCAATCCATTAAGCACGAAAACGTCGCCCGGGTCTTCGACTCCGGAATCCTTCAATGCGGCCTTCGATACATGGCGATGGAGATCGTCCCGGGAGAAGACCTCAAGAGTCAAATTGTCCGCGAAGGCGCCATAGCTCCCTCCGACGCCATTCTATTATGCAAAGAGATCCTCTTAGCCTTGCAAGCCTGCCACGAAAAAGAGATCGTTCACCGCGACCTTAAACCCGAAAACATCCGTATCTACAAAGACGGAGACCGCACCCGCATTCGCCTCATGGACTTCGGTCTATCACGGCTCCTCAACGAGGCAGAGATTGTCAAACAGGAAATCTATCTCACCCAACAGACCACCGTCAGCGGCTCCCCCGCATACATGGCCCCGGAGAGCATCACCGACCCCGGAGATGTCGACGTCCGCTGCGACCTTTACTCCGTCGGCGTTTGCCTCTTTGAATTCGTGACAGGAACCCTCCCCTTCACCGGCCGAAGCATCCACGAGTTCCTAGACCATCACCTCTACTCAGCCGTCCCAAGACTCGAAGATCGATGCCCCGACCTTCGCTTTCCAAACAGCCTGGAGAGCTTCATTCGAAAGCTCATGGAGAAGGAAAGAGATCTACGAATTCAATCCTGTCACGACGCTTTAGAGTTTCTCAGTCGAGTCCAAGAAGAATTGAAGAATCCCTCTCTAAGTAAGGGACAGGAAGGAACGCAAAGCGGCGTCCCAAAAGGTGTCGTCAAAAAAATCACACGCTTCTTTGGCAAGAAGTAAACTCGCCGCTCAATCAAACGATGTCGCCCCTCAATTCAATTTATCCAGGGCCGTTTTGAACACTGAGAAATCATCGATTGTCGTCAAGCAATAAATAACTCGCTCTGGCTTTCCTTGCCCCTTCAAAAATTGAACCACGCTCTCCATAGCAATCGGCGCCGCTTCTCGAATAGGGTATCCTCTCAATTCCAGACAGCTTCGATGTGCCTTTGCCAATAAAACATCGTCATCTTCATTATCAAAGCTCGGAGACGGCGCCACCGTGTGAACAATCGACTTAATGAAGAAACGTCCTGGGTCGCTACGTTTTGCATCCCCTGTATCACAATGACCAAGAGATTCACAGTCAATTCGAATCGCTTCTCCTCCCGCCCGATGAATCGTATTGTTCACAAATCCACCGTAAATATGAGCGAGGTTTCGAGAAGCTGAATTCACTAAGATATCACTATGAATGAGCGTCAAGTCACCGACCACCAACTCAAGCGTGGCTCCATTGATTTCCTTCGAGTAGGTCTCCTGGAAGACGTGTATTGGCAATCGGAACTCACCACGAAAGCAAAGCGGCCAAAGGGCATGTTGTAAAAGGCGAAACGGTAACTCCAGGTTTTCCGCGATGGTCCTCAAGCCTCCTCTTAAGAATCGGGAGTTGCGCCACTTCGTAGGGTCCCAGTGTTCCCATGCTCGCCAGTTAAGGGTCTCTCGAATCCCTCTCTCGCTGGCTGGGCGGATAAGAAATTCTTCGGTGACAAAGACAAAGGGTGCGGTTTTCAGTAGACCGGCAAAGGGCTTTAGACCATGAACCCAGGACTCAATGAGGTCGGTTTTGATAGGGAGATCGACCTTCAACCCAGTGACAATCTGACATTCTTCATGACCAAGATAGGCCGCCAACTCTAGCTGTAGTTGAGTCAGGCGTCCGATTCGGAGCAAGCCGCTCAAATACCGCACCCGGGTCGCTAAATCGGGGGACTGCTCCATATCTCGGTATAAATCCGCAAGCTCTCTTGGCGATTTCATGGAACCTCTCATCACTGTTCAAGACTTCGTATAATAGACGCTTGGCGGTGAAACACGGTGCATCAGACCCAGAGATTTTCGAAAAGTCACCACTGTCACAGGGATATCAGGAAGGATGAAGGACGCTTGGTAGACACTGAGAATTTCCCGATTGCAATCATTGGCGCAGGCTTCTCAGGGATTGCGATGGCCCTCGAGCTGCAGCGGGCCAATTTTTCAGATTTTACAATCTACGAATCCGCCGACGACCTCGGAGGAACCTGGCGAGACAACACCTATCCTGGCTGCGCCTGCGACATACCGTCTCATCTTTACTCGCTCAAGCAGTTTCCACGGGCCGAATGGTCGCGAAGCTATAGTCCTCAGGACGAAATCCTCCAATACATCAAGAATGTCTCTCAGAAGGCAAGCCTCGCGCCTCATATCGTCTATAACACGGAGATTACTGAAACCCAGTATGATGAGGCAGAGGGCCGCTGGACCCTGAAATCGAAAGATGGACGTCAATTCACAGCTCGTGCCCTTGTTTTTGGTACAGGAGGACTCAACGTCCCCAACATCCCTAATTT
>JARGOJ010000085.1 GCA_029210225.1 Planctomycetota bacterium | reverse complement strand
TTCTTGCTAAACTTTATTTGTTAGTCGTCATCAAACACACAGATAAATTCTCACTGTGTCTCTTCTATGCTTTGTTTTTCTTACTCTCCCTTGAGACGGTTGGCCGCCCCGGGGGAGTCAAACGGCGAAGTCCGTTTGGTGGGGGTGATCGAGTCGAAGTTGATCGACGATATTCAGTCGAAGACGGTTCTTACGGCGTGAGCGCTTTGTGTATCCTCACCCCTTCAAAGCCCGATAAATCGACCTTTGCTTCCCCCGGCGACCCAGCCGCCCTACACGGTTTTTCGCGTTGCTGTGGGCTCTAGGTTATATGAATGGCCATGTAGGGGCAAACCCATGTGTTTGCCCGTCGAATTCACTAGGCCCTATGGATTGCCTGGTAAATCCCATGGCCTAGGGTTTTGACCAAATCCAAAGACGGGCGGTCACAGGGCCGGGACTGAATATGTGCCCTGGATTTTGCCAAATTCCGGGCATGTATCTGGTGTTCCAATAGATTTCATTCACACCCATCTATGCTTCCGCCATGGAAAAACTCAAGCAACGCTCAACTCACCAGCCACGCTCACCAGGTTCTCGAAGATCTTCTGACCCATCGCCATCATATGTGGATCCTTACGATTCGACTGAGCCCGCTCCGGATGAGGCATGAGGCCCAAAATCAAACCTGTGCTGTCACAAATCCCTGCGATGTCACCATGAGATCCATTTGGGTTCTCTGGATAGCTGCTCGCTGAATAGCGGAAGACCACGCGGTTTTCCGCCTCTAAGGCCGCTAAAGACTCCGGCGTCGTGACGAACTTGCCCTCACCGTGAGCAATGGGATAGACAACCTCGTTATCAAGGCCCCTGAGGAACTGACAAGGGCTCTTCTTGTTCACCTTCAACTTCGACCAACGACACTCAAAGCGCCCTGAATCGTTGAAAGACAACGAGGCCGAGCGTTGCTTGCTGACATTGAGCAACCCCAAATCCAACAAGATCTGGAAGCCGTTGCAAATACCCAGGACAGGCTTTTTGGCTGCGATGAAGGCATCGAGCTGCGGCTTCAAATGAAAGCGCAGCTTGTTCGCCAAGACGCGCCCCGCAGCGATATCATCGGCATAGGTAAAGCCCCCTGGAATGACCAGCAGGTCATAGTGGTCCAAGCGATGAGTCTCGTGCTCTGGATTGAGCAAACGGTTGACGTGAACACGGATGGCCGCCGCTCCAGCCTTGGCGAGAGCAAACTCGGTTTCGTGGTCGCAATTGGACCCAGGACCCCGAAGAACTAATGCCTTTAACTTCTCCATGAATCTTCCTCATTTACCAAGCCAAGCATCTCGACAAGCTTCTATCGAAACCGCCTGACGCTCGTGATCACCCTCAAAAACAACCTCGGTCCCATCCGTCACTCGACCAATCTGACCAATCACCAAGACTTCGAATAGCTTCTCAAAAGCGCTTTTGTTGTCTCCGCTCACCTCAACCACATAACGGCTGCTCGACTCCGAGAACAAAAACTCCTCCGCCGAACAATTCGCCAAGGCCTGAGTGTTAATCCACGCGCCCCGCCCTGAAGCAAAAGACATCTCCGCCACTGCAACCGCGATCCCACCTTCGCTGCAATCATGGCAACTAAGGACCAATCCGGCGTTCATGGCCTTATGCAAGGCTCGCGCATGCTCCATATGGCTCTTGCCATCAACATGAGGAACAACGCCACGCTCCCGGCGACCCGTCACATCGAAATAGACCGATCCACCAAAGTCAGGACCCGTCCGACCAATCACATAAATCGACGACTCCGACTCCTTGAAATCAATGCTCACACACTTGCGAGCATCTTCGATAAGAGTCATAGCCGTGACGATCAAGGTCGGTGTAATTGAACGCTTGTGACCATCCGCAGCCACATGAGTATTGTTCAAACTATCCTTGCCAGAAACAAAGGGAGCCTCAAACTCCACGGCTAAGTCGTGACACGCCATCGTCGCTTCGACTAACTTGCCAAGCTCGTGCTTATCGGAGACGTCTCCCCATATAAAGTTGTCCAAGAGGCAGAGCTGATCTGGGTCGCCTCCTGTTGCAACGACATTGCGCACCGCTTCATCGATGCTATTCGCCGCCATCCGATAAGCATCAAGCTCGGACTGCAGCGGATTGAACCCCACCGCCACAACCGCGCCCTTGTCCGACGCTAAGTTTGGCAGGATGACCGCAGCATCTTGAGGACCCTGAAACTCCCCAGCGAACGGTCCCTGCACTGTCCGACCCTGAACCTCATGGTCATACTGTCTGACCGTCTCGTCCTTCGATTGAACATTCGGATGGGACAGACAAGCCAACAAGGCCTCAGATAACGACAAGGAAGGCTCCGCAGCTGCCATATCGGAACTGTCAACAACCCGACGAGGCGAGCCAGGCTCGCTCACAAGAGAACGACGAGGCAAACCGTCGTGGAGGAAAGACATCGCCACATCTCCGACGACACTCTCGCCATATTTCAAAGTGAGGCGCTGGTCTCCGGTGAAACGCCCGATCACGGTGCAAGGAACATCTTCTTCACTGAACAACTTCGACAAGCGCTCCCAATTCTCTTCGGGGACCGAAAGGACCATCCGCTCCTGGGATTCAGAAATCCATATCTCCGTTGGAGTCAAACCCGCCTCTTTCAAGGGGACCTTGTCTAAATAGACTTCAATGCCTGTTCCTTCGCCCATCTCTCCAAGGGCCGAAGATAAACCTCCACCGCCACAATCAGTGATCGAGGTATAGAGTCGCTCATCTCTCGCCCTTAACAGTGGATCGATGAGGACTTGTTCAACCAGGGGATCGCCAATTTGAACCGCGGTGCGATCTAAGGCCTCGGAGTCACTGGTCAAGCTCACCGATGAAAAGGTGACCCCGTGAATTCCGTCCCGACCCGTGCGTCCGCCAAGCAAGACCGCCAAGTCACCGACCTGAACCTCTTTTTGATCACATCCCCGAGGCATAACACCGACGGCTCCCGCGACAACGACAGGGTTGGCGACGTAACCATCACCGTAATAAAGACTTCCTACAGCTGTTGGTAAACCGATTCGGTTCCCATAATCTCGGACTCCAGCGACAACACCTTCTTTAATCCTCTTAGGGTGATGGGTTCCCTTCGGCACGTCCTCCGCAGACATATCCTGAAAACCTAGGCAGAAGACATCTAAGCCCAAAATGGGCCGGGCTCCCAAACCCGCTCCAAGAATGTCCCGAATGACGCCGCCAAGCCCTGTCGCGCTTCCACCATAAGGAGCGACGGCGGATGGGTGATTGTGAGTCTCGGCCTTCAAGCAAAGGTCAAACTCGTCGTCAAACTTCACAATTCCCGCGTTGTCCGTGAAGACAGAGACGCAATAATCGGCGTCTACTGTATCCGTGGCGCGAACAACCGTATCCTTTAACAAGTTCTCAAAGACCCGATCTCCGTGGGTCACGCGGGCCTTAAAGGTCTTATGAACGCAGTGCTCCGACCAAGTCTGAGCCAAGGTCTCTAGCTCGATCAAGCTCGGCGCCCGACCTACACTCTCGAAATGCACTCGAATGCACTTCATTTCTTCCAGGTTCAACGCAAGGCCACCATCGCGGCTCACGGCAAGCAGCTCGTCGTCGCTCAGGCCGACGAGGATGACCTCGGGTCGGTCTAACAGGGGACGGTCTTTGAGGGCAACCTCTCCAGGCTCTCCCAGGCACTCGGCCAATGGGTTGTAGACAAATCGCCCGGCAAATTCGAGCAGCGCCGCCTCGTCGAATTCTCCATAGAAGAGGTAACGATCCGCCGTTCCGAGAGGTTCAAGGGACAGCTTCATGTCTGTCAAACCCGCTTTGATACTGGCTAGAATGGGCTGCGTCACACCGGGACGAAAGCTGACTGAAAGGCTTCTCGCCCCCGGGACCTCTTGGGCCGCTCCAATGACATAGCTTTGTGTGAGATTATCGGTTAGCAGCTCCGAAGCAATGCGCTCGGGCTCGCCCTGGGCGGCAGATCCCTCGAAGATATATACAGAGTGCCGGACGATCTTCGTCAAGCCCGGCAATCCGGATTCCCTTGCAACCCTCAACAAACTCTCAACCGCAGGATCACGAATACTATCGCGATTGTGGATCTCAATACGATGCCGCTCAGTCACAAGTCACCTCAAGCTATTCTTGAATTGAATGAGGCTCGCAAAGTCTCCAATTCTGACCCCGAAAAGCAAGGGCGGCCTTGGTAATTTTTACCAAGCCGCCCGCTCAACCCTCAAACCACTGCTTTAGCTCGACAGCGCTTGGAACCGCATTTTTAGCCTCAAGCCGCCGCTGTTGAAGGTCTTGGCGATACTCAATGATCATGTCCAAAGACAAGCAATAAACCACGTCCAAATGACTCGATCCCTCACAAGCCTCGGTGCACGGTAGCTCAGAAACCCGAGCCAAGACCTCGTCGACCAATGCCTCCGCGACCGCCTCACTCTCAAACTGTGTCAAGACACCAAGGACACGACGGCGAGTCTCCGCCAAACCACAAACAGCACAGTGCTTCTCATCTTGTTTCAACATTTGAATTCTCCTTTGTTTTGAATCTCTGCGAAAGCATTAAGCAGAGACCGTGCCAAAGAAGAAAGTGAATGAAATAAGGGCTTAGGAGGATGTCGCGTTTTGTCGCTGTCGCGCGAATTGTCGCAATGCGCGACAAGAATGCGACAAATTAGGACCAGGAGGAATGCGACTTGGCTTTTCCGATTTCGGATCGGTCACGGATTCTGACGGAGGAGGGAGAGAAAAAAGCGTGCTTGTCTCTTATTTGACCCTGAGAGTTTCCAAGGATCTCTCAGCGGCTTTTCTTACAGAGTCATGTTGATCAAGCAATAAGGGCGTGAGTGCATTGATAATTAGTTTGTCCCCTCTTGAACCAATCTGTCCTAGTGCGGAAGCCGCCTCAGCGCGAACAGATTGGTTTTTGTCTTTCAACACTTTGATCAGCCCAGGGATGACTGTTATGGTGTGGGAGGGGACCGCTCGGGCGATCGATTTTAGCGCGACAACTACAACAGCACGGACGTCATAGTCGGGATCTGCTAACAGCTCAAGGAGTTTGGGAATAGCCTTGGCTGCTTTGGCACCGATCTGTCCAAGGGCCGTCGCTACATCGGCGCGAACATAATTATCTTCATCCTGTAAACTCTTGATCAGTGCGGGAATGGCTGCTCCGGCTTTAAGGCCCATCGCTCCCAAAGCCCTGGCCGATTTCATGCGAATGGACTCATTATTATCGTTTAACGTCTCTAGCAAAGCTGGAATGGCTTCTTCGGCCGCAGGTCCAATTTTTCCTAAAGCAATAACCGCGCTTTCACATAGATCTGCGTCACTGTTTTTCAATAAATCAATGAGTTTAGGAACTGCTTTGGCTGCCTTAGGCCCCAACTCTCCAAGAGCAAGCATCGCAGCTATGCGAACGACTCCCTCTTTATCTTTCAATGTTTCAATCAGTGCTGGGAGTGCTTCTGGACCTATGTTTGCGAGTGCCAGGGCCGAAGAAATGCGAACATCTTCATTCCTGTCTTTCAATGCTATTAGAAGTTCGGGCATCGCTTTGTCGATCAGTGTTGCTCTGATGCTTGGAATACGGGTTTTCCGGGAAATCTCTTCCAGGGCGATAGCAACGTCTGCACGTAGATTATCGTCTTCCTCTTTCAATGCTGGAATGAGCACCAAAATGGCATTCTTAGCCTCGCTTGGAGTGGCAATCGGGACGACTTTTCCCAAAGCTTCAACCGTATGACAGCGAACAAATATGTCCTTTTCGTTGATTGCCGCGAGGAGACCTGGAAGGGACTTCCGTCCTATCTTTGCGAGCGCGAGCGCTGCATTCTCACGAACTTCTTCCTTTTCGTCTTTGTCCTTCAAGGCGTCAAGGAGTTCTGGAATGGCTTTCGTGGCGTTGGGTCCCACCTTGGCTAAGGCCATGGCTGAATTCCTACGGGCAAAGTCATCGTTATCCTTCAAACCCTCGATTAGCCATGGGACTGTTTTATTAGCAAGGGCGATGTCAGCGTTCTGGGCGATCTCTCCTATCGCCACGACCAGATGGCTTCGAACCACTCCATTGCTATCTTTGAATGCCTTTAAAAGCTCTGGAATTGCTTGAAGCCCTATCTCACCTAGAGCGTGAGTGGCATTTCCGCGAACAAAGTCGTCATTGTCTTTCAACGCCTCAATGAGCCTCGGTATTGCTTGACCGGCTTTGGATCCTAGCTTAGCGATTGCATTGGCTGAATTCCTGCGAACTAAGAGGTCGCTGTCGTTCAATGCCGCTGCCAGCCAGGGAGTTATTTTATTGGCGAGAGCTGGGTCAGCATTTCGGCCTATCTCTCCAATAGCAATGATCGCATGGCAGCGAACGACTTCAGCTTTATCTTTCAATGTCTCGAGTAGGCCGGGTATTGCGTGAGGACCTATCTCTCCTAAAGCGACGGTCGCAGTCTCACGTACTCCTTCGTCTTTATCTTGCAATGCCTCGATGAGGCTGGGGATCGCACTTTCCATTTTTAATCCCATCCTTCGCAAAGCCTCAGCGGCATTCTTGCGCACTTTGACGTCTTTATCTTTAAGAAGTAGAGTCCATTGCGACACCGTTTTGCCTTTGTATCGTTCTTCTCCCACGGTCTTTTTGGGGACATTCTCCTGGGCCCAGGCTAGAGATTGCCCGCAGGAGATTGAGATCAACATCATCAACTGAAATGTTCTTAAAGTGAGCTTCATATTGGATTAATCCTGGATATTCAATCAGACGTAGACCCGGCGATTGTAGATGTACCACTCTAAAAGTAGGAAGGCCAGCAAGGCCCAGGCAAAGTAACGCCAGATTTCGCGGTTGCTCTCTTGAACCTCAGAGTCCCCCTCAACAGCCTTTTCACGACCTGCTACCTTGAACTCTTTGCGAGGAGTCAGCGAGCTTTCGAGGGTGTCGTTGATATTGACGGCGAAGTATTGTTCTCGCTCGACTTTGCCTTCGCGAATGACCTGGGCCTTGTAGAAGCCAACATAGTCTGTCTTGGAGAAGTTGATAATGCGGCGGCTGGGGTCGATGGGCACTTCGAATTCTTTGCCCTTGGGGTTTGTGATCTTGACTAGGCCCTTGCCTTCACCCACAGGTATCACAGCGACCTGGCCGGTTTTCAGTTGCCGGCTTCTCGTTTCTGCTCCGCCGAGCCAGCGGATGGCATTGGCCAGGAAGATGGGAAACTCTGCCAGGAATGGCCAGCGGGATTCCAGGATGTCAAAGCCGAGCACCACGCTGTCGCGTCCGCTCTCGTGAATCACCGAGATCATGGGGCCAGGCTCGGCGTCAACGAGGGAGACGTCCTTCTTGGTGAGCTTCAGGGGTTTCATGCGCAGGGGTTCGAGCTGGTCAAACTGGAGATAGGCGGTCACAGGGTGAGCCGAGTTGTGCTCCACAACTCTTGGGAATTCTACGGTCTTCTCCCAGGCAAGACGTTTGTATGGGGGCAACACATTGATGAAGAGGCAGCCCGCTGAGGGCATGATCCCTGGCTGAAAGCGGTCGAAGATGATGACATCGAAGGCGGAGAGGGCAGGGTCGCTGGCGTTGAAGTTGAGGGGCGTGATGCTCTTCGGGTCGACGAAACCCATCGTGCGCAGAGCCTTCTCCAAGAAGCCGTTGCCCGGGCTGACTAAGAGCACTTTGAGCTCTTCTTTCTTCTGGGCGATGGTGTAGGCGCGATTATCTAGTTCCAGGCCGTCCTTCTTATCAAGGACCACTTCGATGAGACCAGCGGTGAGGCTCTCCGAATCGAAGATCACCCCGGTGACAGCGTCCCGTTCGAGGGTGACTTCCTGGGATTGCACGAGCTTGCCGTTGAGCAGGATGTCAACGCCGACGACTTGTTCGTCTTTGGTGTAGTTGACGATGCCGACGAAGAGCTGGAGGAAAGCGTCGCTATCCAAGGTGCGACGCAGATCCGCTTTGGTGATGCCAATATTGGTGGTTTCATCAGAGCCGAGGCTGATGTAATGGAGGCTGGTGTTTTTCGGGAGCTTGGCGTTGAGTTCGCCGAGCTTCTTGCTTGAGACTCCGCGATCACGATCTTCCTTGGTGACGACACGGCCGAGCTCGCGACAGAGACCATCGGAGAAGAGATGCACTTCTCTCGGGCGATTTTCAGATTCTCCGATGGAGATCTTGAAGGCCCGTTCGAGGGCTTCGTTGAAGTAGGTGCCTTTATCGCTGAGTTCAATATCCTTGAGGATCTTTAGCAGACTGCGTTTATTGTTCGTGAGAGAGGCGAGGATCTCGGGCTTCTCGTCGAAGGCGATGACGATGGCGCGGTCGTTCCCGCTCATATCATTGACGAGGCGTGAAGCCTGGGTCACGGCTTGGGAGAGGCGGCTTTGACCGTCAGCGTCGTTGCTACCCATGCTCGCGGAGCGGTCGATAAGCAAGATCAGGTCACGGGCTCCGGTGGCGCTGACCGCTGATCGTGGGCGGGCCAGGGTGACGATAATGAGAGTCGCGATGAGCAGCTGGAGGATGAGCAGCAGGTTCATTCGCAGTTTTTGAAAGGGCGAATTGACCCGGAGGTCTTGAACGGCTTGGCGCCATAGAAAGGTGGAGGATACGACCATCTCACGGCGCTTCAACTTGAGAAAATAGAGGATGGTGATGGTGATGAGCGCGGGGGGAAGGGCGGCGAGCCAAAGGGGATTGGCAAAGTTCATCGAACGAGTCCTCTTTCTCTCAGGTATCCGAGGACAAGTTGATCGAAGGACACTTCAGTGGAGGCGCAGAGATAACTCACTCCGCGCTTAACGCAGAATTGCTTGAGGCCACCAATGAAGTTGTTCATCACGTTCTGATAGCTCTTTAACAATGGACCAGAAATCGTGATCTCCGTCTCTTCTCCGGCTTCAATATCCAAGAGCTTTAAGTCGCCTTTGAGAGGTGGATTGATCTCTTGATCAGCTAAGACTTGGAGGCAGAAGACATCGTTCTTGCGGGCGAGCAGGTTGCGCAGGGCGCCTTCGTAGCCATTTCTATCCATAAAGTCGGAGATTAGAATGACGATGCCCTTTGATTTATTCTTAAGGGCGAAGAGCTTGGCAGCCTTGGTGAGGTCCGTGTCTCCGCTTGGTTGAAGCTCTGCGATGAAGTTCATGAGCTTATGGACATTGCGGCGCCCACGCATGGGATTGAAGACAGCAGACAGCTCACTATTAAACGCGCCAACTCCGACTCGACTGTAATTACTAAGGCCAATGTAGCCTAGAGCAGCAGCGACTCTCTGGGCGAAGCGGAACTTATTTGGGCGGCCATAATCCATGGAGGACGAGGCATCAATGAGAATCGAAACGTGGAGGTCTTCTTCTTCTAGGAAGAGCTTAATGAAGAGCTGGTCCAAGCGGGCGTAGATATTCCAATCGAGGAAACGGAGGTCGTCACCAGGAACGTAAGGCCGGTAATCCGCGAACTCCACGGATTGACCCTTGCGCCGTGATTTGCGCTCGCCTTTGACCTTGCCTTGAAGGATCTTCTTAGAGATCAAATCGAGGCCGCTGAGCTTCTGGACGAATTCAGCGGTGAGTAAATCTCCTCCTTCCTCCATAGCAGTCAGGGCAAAATCGTCGTCCCCGGTTAGTCCGTAATCGCTCACGCAGCCACACCTTTTTCGGTTTCAGGAACTTCCTCTAAGATGCTCTTCACGATGTCATCCGACGACTGACCTTCCGCTTCTCCTTCAAAGTTCAGGATCGCCCGGTGTCGTAGCACTGGCAAAGCCATTTCGCGGATGTCTTCGAAGCTGACATTCCAGCGCTCGTTGAGGATGGCTCGGAGCTTCGAGGTGAGGATGATCGATTGAGCGCCCCGAGGGCTAGAGCCAAAACCCAGGTATTTATTGGTGATAGCGGTGGAGTAGGGGCCTCCTGGGTGAGTCGCGAGAATCAGTCGGATCGCATAATCCTTCACCTCTGGCGAGACGATAATCTCCTTTGTGAATTCTCGCCACTTGAGGATTTCAGCGCCATCCATGACCTTTTCAGGGGATTGAACTTCGGTCCCTGTTGTCCGGTCGATGATCTCCGAGAGCTCTTCCCGGGTCGAGTATCCAACCTCAAGCTTCATGCGAAAGCGGTCGAGTTGGGCTTCCGGGAGGGGGAAGGTTCCCTCTTGCTCAATGGGGTTTTGAGTCGCGAGCACGAAGAAGGGCTGCTCAAGTTTGTGGCGGGTTCCTCCAATTGTGACGTGGCCTTCCTGCATGGCTTCGAGGAGGGCCGCTTGGGTCTTGGGGGTGCCGCGGTTGATCTCGTCAGCGAGGACGATTTGGCCAAAGATCGGACCCTTGCGGAATTGAATCTCTTTGTTGCCCTTTTCATCTTCAATGACGTAATTGGTTCCGAGGATGTCGGAGGGCATGATGTCGGGGGTGAACTGAATGCGCGAGAAGTCCAAGTCGAGCACCTGGGATAAGGTTCTTACAAGTAAGGTCTTACCAAGCCCTGGGACGCCTTCAAGCAGACAGTGTCCGCCGGTGAAGACGACAGTGAGAACGCCATCGATGATCTCTTCATGGCCGACCATGACCTTTTGCACTTCTGCTTTGACTCGTTGGTAAGCTTGGCGAAACTCTTTAGCCTTCGCTTCAATTTCGTTCGGATCAAGAGCCACGAAGTCCCCACTTTCTCTAACACGTTCGTATGTTTGTCTTATTTATTGTCTTCAAAGTCTTTTTGCGCACGACGTTTGGCTTGAAGCAAGCGACTGGTGAAGTCGGCGGGCTTCTCTTCGGGTTTTGGAGGCTCTGCTTTCGCGGGGCTCCCAGTGTTTGTATTTGATTCGGAGGCGGCGCCTCCAGCGACGCTGGCATCGTCGCCAAAGACCTCGTTTGTCGGTTCGAACTTCTTCAGTTCCTGTCCCCGTAAAGCGAGCTTCCTGGCGCGGAGGCGGTCGAGGGTTTGATTGGCCGACTCCACGGCTTTCGGTTGGGAGCTTCGGAACGCCCGCATCCATGACCAAATCTTACTGTAATCGAGCATGACCCGGCGAATGAAGACGTCGATAGGGAAGAGGCACATGAGCAAGATCATGAGGAACTCCCATCGAGGCACGAGGCTCTCTTCGATGTTGAGGTCGTGGTTAAAGAAGGATTCATCGCCCTTGAGCGCCTCTTCGAGAGTCACGACGCGGCCCTTGGTGAGCTTGGCGAACTCCGTGAGAATGAGTTCGTTACTCTGAGTCTTCTTGAATTCGTCTGAGTAAGGGAAGACGAGACCGGAAGTCGCCGCCTTGGCAACGCTGTCTTTGCCATCCTTCGATAGCAGTGAGATCGTGTAGTTTCCGACCTCCCCAACCTTAAACTCCCCTTTGTAGCGTCCTGGCGCAGCCTGTTCTAGCTCGACAACCTGCTCTTTGCCATCGGGTGTTGTCACCACGCCTTTAACCGTCAACTTATCAATGAACTCCCCATTCTCATCCACCGCATCAACCACAATCTTCCCCGTGTCTCCTTCAACCTTCGTGGCAACCTGAAAAGTGGAGTCTTCGACGTCTTTGCTAACCCAGCGGACCAGCTGACCCCAAAAGGCACTATAGACCGGCGACTGAATCCAAGCGCCCGACCAGCGTGGTTTGACGTCGGAGGTAAAGGCGACGGACTTACCGACGCCGTAACGCCAAGCAATGAGGATGGGCTGAGTGTCTTTCTCCGGGGTGTTGAGAATGACGCTGGCTGTCGCTTTTGGAGCGGTCATCACATGACCGTAGAGCTTGGGAAGTTTATTAAACCCCTTAATGATTGGCGACTTCAGGGACGCTCTAGGAGTAAATTCGATATTGCGAATCAAGGGTCGGGCGACGCGTTTTGTCTCTTTAATGAAGATCTTGGGGAGCGCTTTGGGTCCGGTCAGGTAATAGAACTTGCCCCCCGTTGTCGTGGCGATGCGCTTCATGAGAGCGACCTCAGAGCCTTGTTTCCCGCCGTGGGGTTGAATGCAGATGGTTGTAATCGTGATCTTGTTGTCGCGGCAAGTTTTGAGGAGTCCGGGGGCGGGAGGAGAAGGGTCGCCGTCACTGAGGATGATCATGTGACGCATGGAGACTTTTACTTTGAGGAGTCCGTTGACGGCCATGCGCATTGAGGAATCGAAGTCTGGCATGTCGCCGGGTTCCATTCCTTGAATGCGGCGCTTCAGGGCGTTCTTATTGGCGGCTTTTTGCATGGGGAAGCGCCACTCCGAGCCGCTCATTCCGTAATAGACAACGCCGACGTAGTCCTTTGCGGAGAGGGTTTGGATGGCCTTCATCGTGACCTTGCGGCCCCAGTCGTTGCCTTGAGGAAACTCGCAAGAGTGCATGACAATGGCGAGGGCGCCGGTGGGAATGACTGTTTTTTGCTTCGGTTCCATTTTGACGGGGAGAGCGCGCTCCACTGGGAATCGGTCCCCATCGCCGCCGGGGGCGCCTTCGGGAGGATCCTGCCAGCTTCCGGCGCCGAAGCTCTTCGGGCCGCCGATCATGACTAAGCCAAGGCCCATATTCTTGACGGCTCTGGCGATGGCTGCCTGTTGCTTGAGGGTGAGTTCATACTTCGCGACATCATCGAGGATGATGGCGTCATATTGTTGGAGGATGTTTTCGTCCCTGGGCATCTCTGCAGGGATGATTGTCTTGAAGTTAATGCCAACGTTGGCGAGGGCGGTCTTGAAGTGAGGGCTGGGTTTCTCGTCGAGATCTTCGCCTTGGACGTAGAGGATTTTCGATTCGCCTTTGGCGTAAACGTAGGCGAAGGCCTTGTTGTTCTGATAAAGCTCGTCGGAGTCTTTTTCTGGTTTTAAGAGGGCTCGGACATTGTAGAAGCCTGCCTTGGTGAGGATTCTTGTGAAGGTTTCGACTCGGACCCCAGGTTCGAGGGCGAGACGCCGCGATGCAATTCGTTGGCCACCTTCATAGAGTTCTAAGACTGCGTTTGTCTTGGCGAGGGAGCGAACAACGACGCGGATGAGATAGGGGGCGTTGAGCTTGACGTTCTTGGGGAGGACCACTTTTTCGACGAAGATCTCTTTTGTCAATTTGTAGCTGAGGGGCACGACGTCGACGACGATGCCTTTCTCCCGGGCTCTGGAAGCGAGGGCCGTGAAATCTCCGGTGGTTTGGTTGCCGTCACTGAAGAGGACGATGCGCTTCTTGACTCCGGGGGAGAAAGAATTGATCGCGCTATCCAGGGCTTTTGCGATGTTGGTTTGGTCGGTTCCTACGAGGCTTTGAATGCGCTTGATTTTTTGGCCGGCTTCGTTGATCTCCTGTTCGGTGGCGGCGTCTTTTCCGAAGACGATGAGCCGGCTCAAGTCGTGGCGACCCATGTTCTTATTGATATTGTTGAAGGCGACCAGGGAGGCGTTCCGTGTCTCTTCGGGGACCGAGCGGCTGCGATCGAGGACAAAAGCGACCTCGAGCTTGTCTTGTTCGTCCTGCCATTGCACTTCGGCGAGGATGAGGACAAGGAAGATGATGGAGAGGCTGCGAACGAAGAGCGCAAGTCGCCGACGTGTTTGGTCGAGTCCGGCTAGGGACCGTCGGCCAAAGTAAACGATGACAGGGATCAGCAGCAGCAGCACGAGATAGCTAGGATTCGCAAAAGCGATCGACACTCTTTAACCTCCACAAACCCAGGGTTTAGGGTTCTTGCCCTTTGTTAAGGACCGACGTGACTGACCCCATGTAAACTCTATCATTACCACTATCTAGGAAGAAGAAGCGTCCGGTCTCAGTGAGGCAGACGCCCCAGGGATAAGCCACCTCACCGAGTCTTCGACCCGGCGATCCAACGCTTCCCTCAGATTTTCCCGATAGCCTATCAAGAACTTGAAGACGATGATTGCCGAACTCCGCAATCCAAAGCCGTCCTCTTCGATCTTGAGTGACATCGTAGGGATACTTTAACTGCCCAAGGTCTTCTCCGAGACTTCCGAGAGCGCGCTTAAAACGTCCTTCTAGGTCGAAAATTTGGATGCGGTGATTGACGGCATCGGCGACCAGCAGCTCACTGTTCTTTTCGTCGATGCAGAGGGCCATCGGTCGCTGGAATTCTCCAGGGCGAGAGCCAAAGGTGCCAAAGGCTTTCAGGAAGCGCCCCTGGGCATCGAAGATCTGGACTCGTGCGACAGTGTCGCCGTAGTCGGTTACAAAGTGGCGCCCATCTTGGGCTTGGCAAACATCGGTGACAAAGAGGAAGTTTCCTGGCTCTGGTCCCGATTGGCCGAATTGTTGGACCAGCTCTAAGTCGGGGCTGTAGATAAGGACGCGGGCATAGTGGGTGTCGGCGACGAGGACCCGATTGTTTTTGTCGATGCCAAGACCCGTGGGCTTTCCCTTGTCGATCTTGGGGGTGCGAATGACGATCTCTAAGCGCCCGTCCTTGTTGTAACGTTGGATGCGCCCGGATTTATCGACGACATAAAGTCGGTCATTGGGGGCGATCACCATGGCGCGAGGATAGGCGAACTGACCAGGCTTTTTCCCACTTCCTCCAAACCAGGAGAGATATCCCGCTTTCGAGTCTTCGAGTTTTAGGAGCGAGCTTTGCCGGGTCTTATCGAAGCTCCAGCGTTTACTTTCGGTGACGGTCTCCGGCGATTCTGTGTCAGCTTTGGAGGGCGTCGATTCAGACTCTGCGTCTTCACCGATGGCTTTATAGCGTGGGGGAAGCTTGACGTCTTCTTTGGTGGGGAGCACTGCGGGAGGACGGACCGGGAGATTGGGTAGAGCGGTTCTTGTCTCGGGATCATTCGAGCCTAGAAACAGAGTCAGCCCAATGACAAGCGCTGTCATTAGACCGACGGCATACTTAAAGAAATCAGAGTCGCCCATGGTCCCTCATGGCCAGAGTTGGGGGAAGTCTATTTGTTTGGAGTGATCTTATCGAAGTAATCACGAACGAAGGTCTTATATCCCTTAGGGATCGGAGCTTTATTGATCGCTTGAGTCTCTTTTTTCTTCATGACTTCAATCGTTTGCTTAAAGGCTTCCCGCGCTTCTCCCTTGACCTGACGACCGTCAATAAGGAAGGACCCGGCGATTCTTAGCTTCGTCATGCGGCCTTTAATGCGCTCAGTTTTATATTTGGCGTCCTTATCTTCATAGGGCGTTTTGCCGCCAGCGCCTTGTCCTTTGCCTCCCATACCTTGGCCTTGTCCCTGACCTTGACCAGGATTTTGACCTTGTCCTTGTCCCTGACCAGGGTTTTGGCCTTGTCCAGGGTTTTGTCCTTGTCCAGGGTTTTGTCCTTGACCCTGTCCTTGTCCTTGACCCTGTCCTTTGTTTTGACAGCAGGGACATGGCTTCTTGCCATTTGGATTGGGTTGGCCATTTGGATTTGGTTGCTGCCCATTGGGATTCTTTTGCCCGTTGGGATTTGGTTGCTGGCCGTTGGGATTTGGTT
>JARGOJ010001168.1 GCA_029210225.1 Planctomycetota bacterium | reverse complement strand
GAAAAGCCTTCTCCCACACTCATCTTCGTGAAGAAGCTGGCTATCGATAAGGTTGGGGTTGATTGGCAGGATAATGTTCCAGAAACCCCTGTCGCCCTCAACGCAGAACTTGATGTGACTGTCAATGATTTTGTTTTCGGTAAGAAAGCGAATCCCGCGGGCTTGGATATTCGCCTGCGATTGAAGGACGTCTTTGAAGAGCTGTCCTTAATTGGTTCGGTCGATCCAGACCCTAAAGATCTTCACCTGCGTCTCGACTTGAACCTGTCAAAACTAAGAGCTGGTCCAGTGAAAGGCTATCTGCCTCCAGATTTTAAGATGGCCCTGAAGGAAGGACAATTACTGAGTCATATTGAAGCCGACTTTGTCCCGACGGATTCCGGGAGCTTCGCAGCCCGAGCGCTATTAAGCAAAATGAAATTCAGTGACGGCCCAAAAGAGCACTTGAACATTGATTCGATATTGCTCAATGCCAAGAACGTAGATTTAGCTGCCGAGAAGATTCTAGTTGATGAAGTCTCAGTCAGAGGAGTGAAGACTGAATTGACGCAGGCGAATGATGGACTGCTAAAATTGCTCGGACTGGAGCTTGGTAAGAAAAAGGCGGTCCCAGAGAAAGCGGCGAAAGACCTGAAGAAGGCGGGGCTGCCAGCGAAGCCTGTGAAAGCGGACGCGAAGAAATCCCCCGCTGAAGTATTGAAGACTGCGCCAAAGACGCTGAAAGGGCCTAAGAAGAAGAAGGTCTTGCCTTATATCCAAGTGGAGAAATTCGAGGTCACTGTTGATGAGATTAAGATCAATAAAGAGGCAGGCGACAAAACTCAGGTCTTTACGCTAAGCAATCTTAACTTAATGAATGAAGATCTGATTGAGGTCTTTGGTAGGAAGCCCGAAGACTGTCGCCCTGTCAAACTACGCTTGAGAGCCGCAGTTGCTCCGTTCTTCAGAGAATTAGATTTGAGCCTGCTCATTGTCCCAGGGGCCCTCGATCCTGAGTTGAGCGCGAAGCTATCAATTGTTGGTTTGGACGGGGAGAAGCTCAAGCCATTCTTGCCTAAGCCTCCGTCGGACCCTGAGCTTGCGAAGAAGCAGGCCCAGGTTGAAGCGATTGAATTGACCGATGGTCGAGTGACGATGTCCCTGGATGTCCTACTACGCTTAGGTCGACGGGATCCAACGAACTTTGCAGTCACTAAGAGCTTTGGCGCCGAAATCATTTTGAGCAAGATCGGCCTTAAGGACGGACCCAAGGGAGTTGATCTGGGAGGAATCGATAAGGTGATCATTGACATCACCAAGATCAATCCAAAAACTCAAGATGTCGTTGTTCGCCAGGTTGAAGTCATCAAGCCAAGGGCATTGATAAAAATTGATAACGACAAGAAAATATTGCAAGCCTTCGGACTCCGAATTCAACTTCCCAAGCCCGATAAAAACCCGCCCGCAGAAGAGGACGAGGAAGAAGACAAAGACAAAGACGAAGAGGATAAGAAGGAAAAGGACGAAGACAAAGCGCCTACCGTGGTCGCAGAGAAAGCTCCTAAAGAGAATGAAGCGCCGAAACTTAAAAAGCCGGAGTTCCGCGTCGATCGACTGTTATTGAGCAGCATCGATGTCAAAGTCATGGATCCAACCACGACTCCTCCCATGGTCTTCCCCTTTAATAATATCGATCTCACCGTCTATGACGTGACCACTCGCGCCCTAGAAGAAAAGCGTCGCATTCGCTACGAATTAAACATGGCTATCGGCAAGGCTCCTCTCCTTAAAAGGCCAGACAGCAATAAGATTCCCGGCTTCGACATGGTCTCCGACTTCTTTAAGGGGGTCACCGAAGCGACAGGATTGACAGAAGAGGATATTGTTGTTGAAGAGCGAAAGGTTCTTGAAGAACTCTCTATCAGAGGAAACATAGCGCTCTTTCCGACCCCAGTTGTCTTTACAACAATTGAAGTAGCCGCCTTCGACCTCTTATCCCTGACTGGATTAGCTCTTGAGAGCGGGGTTTCTCTCAAAGATGGCTTGCTCGATGCGAAGATCATTATCAATCTTAAAGAAGATGGTACGCTGAATGCGGACGTCCTCATTAAGCTTGAGAACATCGAAGTCAATGAGGGAGATAACGGACCCATTCGGAAATACTTAAAATTGAAGTTTCCAACAACTGTCGTGACCTTTCTTCTACGCGACGAAGAGGGCGTCATTAAGATTCCTTGGGAGCTGGACCTTCCTCAGGGAAACATCTCTGTCGCCAATATTCAGCAGTCATTAATCTTGTTGCTCGCCCAGCTTATCGGTGAGGCGACCGGCAAGGCTGTCTTCAGAGCGCTTGGCACTGTGAGCGATATAGGATCTCTTACCCTCGGGAATATCCCTGGCCTCGACAAAATCCCTGGAGCGGAGTTCGTGCCCTTCTTGGGGGGAGGGAAGCAAGAACCTGAGAAGAGCTATCTCAATTTTGGTGTCGCTGAATTAGAATTGGACTCAGAGAACAGCACGGCTTTGAAAGAGATTGCGAACCGACTAAATAAGAATGAACAACTCCGCGTGGTCCTCGTCCATGAATTAGGAAGGGACGATAGAGAGCGCCTCGTAGAGACCGCGAATCCAAGCGCGGAAGATTGTATT
>JARGOJ010000084.1:4761-15511 GCA_029210225.1 Planctomycetota bacterium | reverse complement strand
CCGTGGTGGCTTACCTCATGACTCTTCGCAAGTAGGCACGATTTGAGATGATTGGGCGCTCAGGAGCCTTCTTCGACGGTGACGTATTCACCGCATTCGACGCGTCCGTCACCGCCACAGTTGTTGCATTTGTAACTGCCCTGTCCGGTGCATTGAAAGCAATCATAAGCGCCGGAGCCGCTCCGGATTTTTCCCGTCGAGTTGCACTCTTCGCAGCTCTTGGTGCCATTCCCTTCACAAACCTTGCAGCCGTACCATTTGTGACCTTCGCATTTCGGGCACTCACCGCCGCGTGTGCATTTGACGAATTTCTTAGGGGGGACACAGGCGGGGAAGACAAAGAGTCCGAGTAAACAGAGGACGATAATGGGAAGAGATCTCATGAGAATTCGCTCCGAGTTTGAGTCTATTGAACGCGACGTTGGCGTCGGGAGAACTTCCCAGGGGGAAGAGTCACGCCTATTTTATAAGGATTTCTACGTTTATACAAAGTGATCGTTTTATCTAGTTTTGCTTGAAGAGCAACTTTCTCCGATGCCTTGGAGAGTTCTAGCACGGCCTCTTTCCATGCCTTGAGAAAGGTGTCGAGAGAAACCTTAACCAAGGCATAGCATCGTCCGTCGTCGTATCCGAAGAGTATCGTTTTGGCGCGAAGCACACGGGGGTCGGAGACTTTGCGAAGCATGTCTTCGATGTCCTCGGAACCAAGAACGCTCGTCGAGGTCTTCTTGGTCGCTGTCCCCGCTTTGCCGTTCTCGAAGATTCCTTGAAGAGTCGCGGATTCTTGCTTGGCGAAGGCCGCCCAATGACCCATCGAAGCAGATTCTGCAAACTCTCGGGTCGCCAATTTGTCTTTGGCGTTGGGCACGGACCCAACAGAGTGTACGAATCCTGCTTGCCTCGGAGCCTCTCGATAGAAAGGCGCCGAGCAAGCTGCTCCGGAGAGAAGGATGAGGGTGAGGCAAAAGAAGCGGGGGAGCATTAAGACCGGTATCCTCGTCCCTTGCAGACCTTACACTTCTTACTGCCCTTGCATTCGCCACACTTCCGAAAGACCTTTCCGTTGGTGTCGCAGTTGTTGCAAGTTTCTTCCAAGACGCCTTTGCCGTAGCAAAGCTTACAATCACCGAAGCGGCCTTTTCCGTTGCAACGTGGGCATCCTTCGTTCTTTTTGCCGGTGCCGTTACAGATATCGCAGGCTTGTCTTTTTGTCCCATTGCATGTGTAACAGACGACGTTCCGTTGGCCTAAACTTTGGCCTCGGGAGTCGACGCAAAAACCGCATGCGACGTTTTTCACGGTGCCGTTCGTTTGTTGTTGGGCGAGGGTTCCCGTTCCGTCGCACTTATCACAAACCTCTGAAAGCTGGCCTTCACCGGCGCAGGTCTTGCATTTGATTTTCGCTGGGCAAGCCGTTTTGATTGTCGTTTTCCCGTTGCACTGCGGGCAGCGTTCCTGGCCAGAGCCGTTGCATTTACGGCATTGAGGACGGGCAATCTTGGTCCCGCCGCAGATCTTACACTGCTCGCTGAAGCCGCCGTTACCGCTGCAATTGGTGCATGCTTTTCCGCCGTTGCAGAGGGTGCATGGGAGCTGACGTTTGACCGCGAGGATCTTGCCTTCCCAGCCGCCTTCGGTATCGAGCTTGGCGCAGGCGTTGTAATAACCAAGAGCGCGCTCAAGGTTGCTCTGCTGGCCGGTTGACACGAGTCGGGTGCACTCGTCGATCACGGCGCTCTTACACTTCGACTTCCAGGCGCCGATCTTTGCTTCTCGGGGCGGAGACTGGCCGAAGAAGGTTGCTGAGGTCGAGGCGAGGTTGAATTCGAGACAGTAGCGGAGGCCATCAACTCCGGTGGCCGCCGACATGGACGAGTCTCCAACGATCCCTTTAAGCGCAGAGAGACAGTTCTTTGCATGGCTCAAGGACTGACGTCCGGCGCTTGCTCTCTCAAGAACAAAAGCTCCGTAGGCGTAGTTGGTGACGACTTTCCCTTTTCTGACAAAGCCCTGATCCCAGCTATCAATGGCCTTCATGGCGGCGAGAAATTGCTTCGTGACCGTTTGGATAGACGTCCGAACCAGAGACTCTCCTTTTTCGGAGCTGCCTTTATCATCGAACTTTGTCTCCATCGCGCTGTCGATGTTCTGTTTCGACTGAACTTTGACAAAGACGCGCTTGGCGAATTCGGCGCGGGCCTTGAGTTCGCAAGTGCTCTTGGCGACCGCAGGGCTATCACCAGTTCCCTCGGACACGAAGGTCATGTATTTATCATTGGGATAACTTGCAAACTGGGGATGGGTGGACGGGATCTCAGCTCCCGCAGAGAAAGCCCACTGAGGACGCTTGTCGAGGTTGCTTGTCGCTTGGCAACCGATCGAGACAAACAAAGAAAGGCCGCATAGGGCAAAGAGGAGACGAGAACGACTGGGATCTGTATGCATGCTTACCTTCAACCTAATAGATTGGATTCGCCGGACACGAAAATTGAGTAACCGTAATTTATATATTTAGAAACGATACACAATCCTCATTATTCGTGGCAGGGTGAGGAAAAATATCGCGGACAAGTTCTGAAACGGGGCATTTTCACCGGCAAAATGCCCCACAGTCCACCACTCGACTCCATCCTACGCAATTCCCATTCCCTTAATCTATTGTTTTCAAAGGGTTTGACAAAGAACTGAGAAAGTTTCAATTTTCTTTGAAGAGATTGGAACGGGAATCGTTAGAGGCACTGTATCGAGGACCACTTCCTCATTAAATTTCGCCAAGCTGGCGAACGTAAAAATTGGAGAGTTGTCTTTTGTTTAGGCATCAAAAAGTTTCGTGGTATTATGCCGCGCTTTAATTGAAGTGCTACACCTTTAGCACTCTCCGCGTTCCACAGAGGGAAGCTCTTTTCCCTCGTAAATAAAATATGAATTCGTCCCGGAGGAATACCAAATATGTTGCGTAGCATAATCAAGAACCTGTCTTTAGCACTCATGCTTGGCGCTATGGTCGTCGGCTGCGGTGGTTCCGAGAAAAAAGGTACCGACAATAATGGCGGCACCACCGTCGGTCCTGTCGACGCTGGAAACCAAGGCGAGACAATGGGTGAAGTGCCAGATTGGTACTCAAATCCCGATTCAATCAAAGGCGGCCTCTTCGGCATCGGCGTCGCTACAATGAACACTGTCCGTTCGGAAAAGTTTGCTCGTAAAGAAGCGATGTTGAGCGCTCGCGCTGAACTCGCAGCCAGCATCCGCATTCGTATCCAGTCGATCTCTAAGAACTGGCAAGAGTCTTCTGGCGACGCTTCCGACGCCGACACTATCCAAGAGCTTTACCGCAGCGAAACTTTCGAGCGCGGCCTCGTGAACGAAGTTCTTGAGAACACAAAAGTTTACAAGACAGCCGTCCCTTCAAAGTTGCCCGGCGCATACCGTGTCTTGGTTGGCGTTGCTCCTGCAGAAGCTCTCCAGGCTTACAAGAGCGCTGTCCAGAAGACCAACAAGAAGCGCGCTGTCGCCAAAGAGACTTACGTGAAGAGCAAGATCGTCGAAGATCAACTCGACGCTTTGATTGCTAAAGAAGAAGCGAAGCTTGACGCGGCTCACAAGAGCGCCTCTCAAACTTACAACTTCAAGCAGTGATCTAAGCAAAGATCTCTCATAGAAGATTTGATCGGGAGCCTTCGTCGACGCGATGATGGCTCCCGTTTTCTTTCCAAATAGACCCCCTGGGAAAAACAGGATCACTTCCGATGGCAAAGCCCCTCTTCCTCAAACTCTCATGCACCGCCCTTCTTCTTATTGGCCTCGTCGCTTGCCAGGGAGCTGGTAAAAAGAACGCCGCCCCCTTGCCGCAGTGGGCCAAAGATCCTAGCTCTGTCAAGCAAGCATACGCCGCCGTTGGAATCGGAAACTCCTACGAAGAAGCCGACGCGGAAGCCCTCGCCGAGCTCGCCAACATCATTAAAGTTCGTCTGAAGAGCCTCGAAACCAATTACTCCGTCTCCACAGACCAAGGCGGCAAGAGCCTCTCGAAGTCGTCCATCGAAGCCGTATCCTCTGCAGGGATATCTGGTTACAAAGTTTTAGGTCGACATAAATCTGGCCGGAACCACTACATTCTCATCGGTGTCAGAAGCCCAAGCCAGATCATCAGTACGCTCGGTGACGAAGCCGTAAAAAATGACGCGGACAAAGCCGCGATCGAAGCCGCCAACAAGAAAGAACTCGACGCCATCAGCAACGCCCGAAAGGCCTGCGGCATCCCCCAATAATCGAGGCATTCTTTCAAACTATCAAAGAGTAGCAAGGACCTCGTCCCATGACTCATCCACTCTTCAAGTGTTCGCTCAGTCTCATACTCATCGCCGCTATCGCCTGCGGCGGTCCGGAAAAGAAGCCCGATGCAGGGCCCGATGGGTCTCCGCCAAAAGCCGGAACTTCGTCGCCTGATAGTGACGATCCGGACGCAAAGGCTGAAGACAAGAAAGATGGTGACAAGAAGGACGACGCCGACAAAGACGAGTCGAAAAAGGACGAGTCGAAGCCTGAGGATGCAACCGAAAAGACGGACGCCGACCCCAAAGGCGGCGATCTCCCCGATTCCAAATCGACCGCTGCCGCCTCGGACGACCCCGACGCTCTAGTCAAAGAAAACGAAGAACGAACCAACAACAAAGATCAAGCCGAGCGTGAAAAACTCGCTCAAAAGACAACGGATGTTGCCCCCGTCGATGTCCTCTCCAAGCCCCTCCAATGGATCGACGATAAAGGTTCTTCCACCGCGCTTGAAGATCGCTTCGCTGTCCTCGTCGCCGCCAACAAATATCGCCAGAAGTCCTGGGATATCCCCTTCGCCTCCCGCAACCTTGACCTCATGGCCAAGCAGCTCAACCGCTTTGGAGGCGTCCCCGAGAAGTCGATCTTCAAGCTATCAGGGGACTCCGTCAACAAATCGGCGATCTACGCCGACATACTCAACGCCGTCCAACGAGCTGGAAAAGGTAAAGCCCTTCTCTTCTTCTACTTCACCGGCCACGGCTACGTCGACTCCTCGGGCACGCCTTACTACTTCACGCACTTCACCCGCGAGATCAACGGAGGTTACACCGACGTTGTCAGCCAGGTTGATCTAGCCCAGTGGATGGCCAAGGCTCGCACCATCGCAAAAAACAAAGGTTGTCAACTTGAGGTCGTCACGATCTTCGACGCCTGCCGTACCGCCACTCTTGCTCCTCCCCCCAGAGCCGTCCTCTCAGGAGCGCAGAACTGGGAGATCTTCAGCACTCAACCCGGACGCTTTGCTCAAGCCCCCGCCGAAAACAAAGCGTCCCCCTTCACACTAGCCCTCGGTGAATCCCTTCAAACACTGTCTGGACTGAACAAGACAGCATCCCTCACCACGGTCTTTGACGAAACAAAACGTCGCGTCAAAGCCCTCACAAACGGCGCTCAGATACCGGAGCTTCGGAAGGGAAATAAAGGGGTCGAGCCGAACTTGGTCCTCCCCAATCGCATCAACTTCGGCATCCGCGTCGTCGACGCCGCCCAAGGCACCACGCTTAAGAACGTGAGCATTCAATTTGGCACCTCTCTCGCTCGTCAAGAGGGAGAGACCGTGAAGATCCAAACAACCGCTGGGAAACACTGGCTTTACGTCAAGGCCGAAGGATACTTGGCACGCCGCGAGGAAGTCGCCGTCAACCTCGCGCAGAACAGCAAGACCTTGCTTGTCTCTCTGCCTCCAAACATCGTCGTTGTCCGGGGTCAGTTGAATCCCCCCAGCTCAGTGGAAGCAAAGGTCCAGAACATCTCCTTGCCCATCCGCAGTGGCTATCACTTCATGCGCGCCATCTCTGCCGAGAACGGCGCCTTCGAGCTTCGCATCCCTGGCCTCGTCGAAGGCGCTGAGCTTGTCTTGATTCAAGGCACGAAGGAGATCAAGCGGATTCAATTGCCTAAATCATCCACCTACTTCGGCCGCGACCCCCAAGACATCTACCAACGAATTAGCATCGTTGACTATGGTCAGCTCACCCTAAGCGCGCAAAGCAAAACAACGAACTCCGAGGTGCTCAAGGCTGAGAAAGAGCTTAGTCAGCTCCGAGGCCGCCTTCTCCTTCCCTTGCCTTCCACTGTCGCTCGCCCAAAAAGCGCCAGTTCACCTTATTCCGATGCGGTCAATACGGCCACCTTTAATGAGGCCCTGAAATGGATCTCTAAGAAAAATTATGACGTCGCCCGTAATCGGCTGAATATCCTTGCTCGTCAAGGTAGCAACGCCGTCGTCAATCAATGGCTCACGTGGTTGGAAATCGAACAGGCCGTCAATCAAGACAACCCCGATTACACACTCGGCCGACTGAAGACTCAGCCTCCTAGCTCGTCCGCCGCGATTCTTGGCTTAAAGGTCGTGGCTGCGTCTCAGCTGCTAAAGAGCGCGATCGCTGGTGCTGGAAAAGGAGACCTAGCTGCGGTCGCTCAATTGGTCAAAATCGAGGCGCTCACCCCCACGGGAACGGGTGAATACACGACTCTCATTTACAACAAAGCCCGGTCGATCGAATTGGGAATCGCAGCCACCTTGGCCCGTCGTCTGGCCGAAAATCAGCGCTGGAACGACATGTTCAGCCTCTTCAATTCCCTTGAAAAAAGCCGTATTGCCGCCCAGCCAACCTGGATTAAGATCGGCCAGGAGGTGCTCCCTCAAGCGCTTGGTGGCTTGCTTGAAATCGGACGAAAAATTGGCGAAACCGGCGGCGATTGGTCTCTCGCTGATACGGCGATCAATTACTATCGCGCCGCATCCGCCCGAAAGTGGGGACTGAATCAAGCGACTCTTCAAAACCTCGTCCTTAAGGTCGAGCGGCAGCGCATGCCGAAAGAAACGCGCGACCTCTTCACTCAAGCGAAAGCAGCCTTCGCGGCGGATAGCCTCGAAAAAGCCTACGAGCTTTACTTAGATGCTCGCAAGACCGCCAACACTTTTTACATGGGTCAAATCGACAGTAAGATTCGCTATCTCCAGCCCCAGCTTTACACGACCTACCTCAATCAAGGCGGCCAATATGAGGCTCAGCGCGAAGTGATTAAAGCAGCAGAGGCCTATTTCAAAGCGAGAAAGTACGACGTTCGCGCTAAGGATTTGTTGAAGGAGCTGGTGACGGTCAATAGCCCACAACAATATCCAGGGCTGGTCGACATTCTTCAACGTTATCAGAAAGAGTATGGCGCGGAGGATAGTCGCCTGGTCATGCTTAAGGCAAAGGGCACAGAGGCAGAGTGGCGCCAGTATCTCAAAGATTTCCCGAAGGGAAGCGCCCGTCCGCAAGCGTGGCAAGCGATTCGCAGCTTGAGCGCAAGAACCGCGTATTTCAAGGCCCGGGCGAAGAACACGAGGGCTGCCTGGGAAGAATACATGAAGGTGCTCTGGCCCCAAGAGCGACCCACCGTCACGGTCGGACCAAAAGGCGCTCGGTTTACAACAATCAGTGAAGCCTTAGACAAAGCCGCCGACGGAACCCGCATTCTTGTTGAGCCTGGAGTTTACAAAGAGCGGGTGATCGTGACTCGCCCACTGGAGATCGTCGGCAAGGGAGACCCTAAGAAGATAATCATTGCCTTCGGTGGGGCGCCGGCATTATCGATCCGCAGTCCCTATGCAGTCATTAGCGGCTTAACGCTGCGCGACTTGGGTAACTCGGAAAACGACCGTTATACAACCATTGATATCAATCAAGGTTGGTCCGTTCTCACTGGCTGCATCGTCGAGTCGCAGTCCATGGCGGGCTTAGGAGTTCATAATCGGGGCACTCAGCCACGAATCAATCAATGTTACTTTTTGGACTGCGCTCAAATCGGCGCCCTCTTTTTCAAAGAGGCTGGTGGATTGGTTGAGAACACTCGCTTCGCCAACTCCGGCACGGTTGGAATCGCCGTAAGAGACGCTTCCAATCCGAAGGTGAAAAAGTGCCAATTCGTCGGGGGATCCGGCGCGATTGTTGTCTATTCTGGAGGCTTCGGTGAATTCGAAGATTGTGTCGCCGCTGGCACAACACGCGCTAGCATCGCGATTCTCAGTAAGTCCAAATCCGTTTTCAGGCGCTGCAAAGTCTTGAAGAGTGAGGCCGGGTCGGTCTTAGCCATGGGGCAAAGCCAAGGTCTTTTCGAGGACTGTGAAATCGTCGAATCAGCGCTGGCCGGAATCGAGGCGCGACAGAGTTCTCAACTCACTTTTAAAAAGTGCACCATCCGGAACGGCGCGGGGGCCGGAGCGTTTATTTATGGCCAAGCCACGGCCTCCTTCACCAGTTGCCGCTTTTATGAGAACCAAGGCGCTGGCCTTGAGGTGCGCGACAAGGGACGCATTTTGCTGAATAGTAACCTTATCATTAAGAACGGTGGACCCGGAATCTGGGTGTATCTAGAAGGTCAGGCTCGGGTCGACAACACCGACCTGCGCGGAAACTCTGGGGGCTCTGTGAAAGATGACAAGAGCGCCAACATCCGAGGGAAGGGAAACAAAACGGGGTAAAGCATGCCACTCGCTCGCCGAAGAATTGGAGCCTTTCTCGCACTGAGCAGCCTCTTTTGCCAAGTCTATATCTTCGTCGGGAACACCGATTTCCCCATGGAGAATCCGCGGACTGTTGTGGACGCCGCGCTAATCGCAGAACTTCGGGCGAACCCGGGTTTGCATGTTCCCCTCACCGAAGATTACACTATGGCCGTCTCTCTCGACTTAGAAGCCGATGACTTCAACATGAGAGTGTATGGAACAACGGTCGACCTTAGAGAGCGGATCCCTGAACGAGCCATTCATATCCAACAAAAAGGGACACAGATCGCGATTCACGCCGATCACCGAAATCCCAAGGCTAGTTGGTGGATGTGGATCCTTCACGGAACATTGGATGTTCCCTTAATCCCCTTGGCTGCTGTCTTTTGGCTGGGGTTGTTCATGACGCTCAAGAAAAGTAAAACACACACAGAACTGAATCCTCCGATTCATGACTAGCATAGAGAGAGCGTCTCCTTGAAAACTCTGGACAGGAACATCGGCCTTTGGGGCGTGGTCGCGATTAGCATCAGCGCCATGATCGGCAGCGGGATCTTCGTTCTCCCTGGAATCGCCGCCGCCAAAACAGGTCCGTCAATCTGGCTAGCCTATTTGCTCGCCGGACTCTGTGTCATACCTCCCGCTCTGGCCAAAGCCGAGCTGGCGACAGCCATGCCCGTAAGCGGTGGCAGCTACGTTTATCTTGAACGGACCTTTGGTCCGCTTGCGGGGACCATCGCTGGATTCGGTCTCTGGATCTCCCTGCTTCTCAAAAGCTCTTTCGCCCTCGTCGGTTTCAAGGCTTACCTCATCGTGATGTGGCCATCCGTTCAGACAGTGTGGATCGGCAACGTCATCGCTTGCACGCTCATCGCAGGCATTGTCTTCCTAAACATCGTCGGCGTGAAGGCGATCAGCAAGGTCCAAAAATTCATCATCGTCGTTGTCATGGCGAGTCTTATGTTTATTGGGATCAAAGGCGGCTCCACCTATCACGGCGAGTATCTCGACGACAGCTTCACCTTTGGCGCAGGAGGGTTCCTCGGAGCCATGGCTTTCGTTTACCTATCCTTTGCTGGAGTCACTAAGGTCGCCGCGATCGCCGAGGAAGTGGAAGACCCCGGACGCAACCTCCCCATGGGAATCGGCATCTCCCTAGGCATCGTCACCATTGCATACAGCGTCGTCGCATTTTTGTTAGTCACTCATATTCCAATTTTTGAAGCCGATGAAGCCGGGCGAATTCTCAGCAAAGATTACGCGCCGATCTACACCTTGGCGAAAATGGTCGGCGGATCCACTCTCGGTATATTCATGGCCGTATTGAGTGTGATCACCATGATCTCTATGGCCATCGCCGGCTTGCTCGCTTCGTCACGCTTTCCTTTCGCTATGGCTCGGGACAAGTTGCTTCCTCCAACTCTCTGCCACTTGAACGAACGCTTTCGCACACCTGTCAATTCTATTGTGCTCACGGGCCTTGGAATGGCCTTCGCGATTGTCTTCCTCCCAGTGCAACAAATCGCCAAGCTGACAAGCGCGTTCATGATCATCATTTACATGAGCGAGAACTTCACGGTCTTGGTCCTACGTGAGAGCAACACGGGCTGGTACAAGCCTCTTTACAAAGCCCCCTTCTACCCATTCATTCACGTCCTCGGTATTCTCCTCGGTATGGTCCTCCTGATTATGCTGGGGGTGACCGGGCTCATCGCGACGATTGGCGTGATTGGCATCGGGTCGTTCTTCTATCTAGTTTATGGACGACAAAAGACTTCGCGCAAAGGAGTGGTTGCAAAACGGGGCCGGCGGACAGATCTCATCTCGCAGGTCATGGTTCGCCCTAACCTCAAGGAAGCGCTCCAGGACGCTATGGTCTTGGTTCCATTGCTTGAACACGAACGCTCGCCAGAAATCCTTGTCGAGATGGGCGCAGCCTTGGCCCATGGACGCAGGGTCAATGTCGTTCAAGTGATTGAGGTTCCCGAGCAATCAGGCATGAGCGCCTTCTACGATGAAAACGTGAAGACCAACGCTCTTGAGCGACGACTCAACGCCATGGCGGAAGAAGAAGAGATCGACCTCGACTTCGAGACCTCAGTGACTCGCGACCTTGGACATGCGATTTACGAAGCAGCCAACATCTCCCATTGCGATTGGGTTGTGATTGAGTGGGCGGGTTGGAGTGGACAGGGG
>JARGOJ010000084.1:0-4724 GCA_029210225.1 Planctomycetota bacterium | reverse complement strand
TGGCTCCAAGATCACCTTCCCTGCAAGATGGCTGTATTCAAAGACGCCGGAGTGCGTTATATCCGCCAAATCATGGTGCTTGTTGAGCCCGGTCCTCACGACTCCCTCGTTGTGACCACCGCCTCTCACCTCGCGACTCTTTATAAAGCCGAGCTGAACTTTGTCGCCGTTCTCCCTGATGGTTCGACAGAAGAAGATGCCACTTACGTTCACCAAATGATGTCACTGAGCACAGCTCCAGGACGGGTCGTCATTCTTCACGGAGATGACGAAATCCAGGCTTTGGTTGAGGCATCCGCCGGCTATGATTTGCTCGTCATGGGGGCGCCTTCCGAGCGCAGTTTCTTAGGCTTTATGCTTGGAACTCCGAAAGATCGACTGACTCGACGCGCAGCATGTTCCGTCCTTTGGATCCGAACGCCAAGGGGAGAGCAGCACCAAAGCTTTGATCCTGCTCAGTCAACCATTATCGAAGCGCCGCAGCGCCTCATTACTTATTCAGACAAGCGCCTCATTGAGACCGGACTTCAGTCTCGAAACAAGGATCGCTTGTTCAAGGACATCGCCGAGAAGTTCGATGAGGTCGTTGAGGGACCCCACTTCTCTGACTTGCTCTCCGCGCTCTGGAAACGGGAACAGATTCAGAACACATCGGTGGGAATGGGCATTGCGCTCCCCCACGCGACGATGGCGGGCCTTGAGCAAACACACCTGGCCTTGTTCACCTTGCCCACGCCTATGAACTACCTCGCCCCCGATGGGCAAGAGGTCGATCTGGTCTTTGTCCTATTGGGTCCTCCAGGGCATCGCCACATACACTTGAACCTGCTTAAGCGTATCTCGGTCTTGTTGTGCAACACAGACTTCGTGGAAACAATTCGCGCCGCTGATTCGAATGAAGGATTATTTGGCGTCCTCGACTCCCTCGATTCCTTCGATAGCTTCGTCAAAGCAGCAAAAGAAGCGACCTGATTGTTAGGTGGCGGACGATTGCGGACTGAATTCATTGATTTGTGCGATCCGATTGCTTTAACGCATCGATGAACGTCCGGAGTCCCACGTAGAAGTAATAAAGGCAAAAGCTGGCCGCGACAACAACCACGATGGAACCGATGAGACCGGCTAGAACCCACCAGACAAAGACCATGACCAATGCAATTTGAGCGTAATAGCCCTCTGTTTGCCACATCTCTGAGTCAGTGAGCACTCCGAATACAAAGGGGCCTGCGGTGGACACTAAGAATCCCCCGAGCACTGTTGTGACGACAATCAAAATAATCGCAACGGTGAAGCCCGTGGGTGCTGAAGCTTCTTCGTCATCGTCGAAGTCAAAGAGCCCCGGTGATTTCTCGCGGAGTCGAGCCTGATCGGCGACCATGTAGGCTTCAAAATCTTTCGTTTTCAGGGCATCGAGTTTGTTCAACTGGACCAACTCCTTGCCCGGACCAAGCTGATCAACGATCTTGTTAATTTTCCCCAAGTCCATAGACATGGCTTCGCCAACCTTCACGAGGAACATTTCCTCGCTGGGTTGAATGACGTTGTCAGCCCAGCCAACACGAATCATTTGACGAATGAGGCCCTCTCTTTCGAGAAGATCCTGAGGAAAGTCGCTCGCCTTAATTGAATGCCCAAGAACCTTCCTCGCGGCTAGCCGCTCTGTTGGAGTCAGTTCCAGTTCTTCGGCAATGGTGTCGAGGACCGCTTTTTCCGAACAGCTTAACTGGCCATCCTTAAGGGCCATTCGCCAACAGAGGGCGAATGTCTTGACATTGTCCATTCTTCGTTCTCCATAGGGACCGCGGACTATTTTTATTAGGATATCGCAGACATCTAAGGTTGGGGTGAGCTTCGCCTCAGAAAGCCTTGACTCGTTCTACTTTAATGGAGTTCGTTCATGACGCCGAATGAGCGCCTCGCGAAGATGCTTCTTCAGCTGGGTTACTGCGAGCGTTCGATCATTGAACAGAGCCTGAAACGGTGCCAAGTCGGTTCTGGTTGGGATCTTGGCGACTTCCTACTTCGAACGAAGGTCATTTCTGCAGAGCAACTCAATTATGCTCGTGCGCTCAGCAACGATGATAGCAACTCGAACGCAACGCTGATATCGGCGCGATCTGCTTCAGTCATGGGCTCTTCTCCCAATCAATCTGGCAACCGAGACTTTGGACCAGAGAGTTTGCACGGTACCGGCCCGGACCAATATCTCACGCGCATTGAGGAGCTCGGCGTCGGTGGGATGGGAGCTGTTTTCCGAGTCGAGGACAAGCGTCTTGGGCGCCACGCAGCGATGAAGGTTCTCCTCAAAGAAACCATCGATCCTGATCTCAGGCAGCGTTTTTTGAGGGAAGCTCAAATCACAGCGCGCCTGGTCCACCCCTCCATTCCTTCTGTTTATGAGGTTGGAACAACACCGGATGGAGAGCTTTACTTCCTCATGCAAGTTGTTGAGGGTCGGACTTTAGAGGATCACATCGAAGATTTCCATGCCCGGGGGGCGCCGCCGGAGGCTTTGAATGGACTCTTAGAGGTCCTTGTTAAGGCGAGCGAGGCGATCGCATACGCGCATAGTCAGGGATACATCCATCGCGATTTGAAGCCGAGCAACATTATGATCGGCCAGTTCGGTGAAGTGATGGTCATGGACTGGGGCATCGCGAAGGAGCTAGGGAAAGAGGAAGATCCATTCGTTCTAAGCTTGGGCTTATCTCCTGAGAAGCTGGAGAAGGAAGCGGGCCTTACAGTTGAGGGCACGGTCTTGGGCACTCCAGGATTTATGCCTCCGGAGCAAGCGGGAGGGGATAAGGTCAGTGAAGAATCCGATGTCTTCGCCCTTGGAGCCTTGCTCACTTGTATTTTGACCGGCGAGCCACCTATCACGGGTGGGAACATGTTCAATGTCTTGGCCGCGACTGTCAAAGAGGAGATTTTTACTCCCCGGATGCGAAATCGTCGCATTTCTCGGGAGTTGGATGGCCTCGCGAGGGCTGCGCTCAAGGGCAATCCCGAAGAGCGATTGTCGAGCGCTGAAATGTTCTTTCGTGATCTGCGAGCTTATCTGAACCAGCGTTTCCTGGCCACGGTCCACTACTCCTTCTTTGAGAAAGCCAGGCGTCGCCTGGCCCAGCATTCGTCATTGATTATCGGTGGTCTGATCTTTCTGACTGTGATTCTCCTCTTAGTCGTCCTCACCCAGAGGCTTAGCCTGCAGCAAAAGTTCCAGGCGGAGCTCATCACGAGCAACACGGACCTGAAGAAGGAAAAAGGGTCCCTCGTCAAAGAAAACATTGAAAAGAACAAGGAGCTTGAGGGTTTGCGGAGAAGTCGCATTCTCATGCTCCGAGCGGAATCGACGGGCAACTCTGCCAAAGAGCTGGACACTGCGCGAAGATACGTCGATGAAGCGCTTTCCCTGAACCGCACAGAAGAGTTGAAGTTACGGGCCTGTCGTTTGTTTATCAATTTTCGAGATTGGAAGAAAGCGAAGGCCCTTGCGAAGGAGTTGGCCCTTTCAAAACGTTTAGTTTACGAGGCGCTGTTTCTCGAAAACCTGATTCTAGAGTTGGAGGCAGACCGAGACGAGGAGCTCTTTGAACCGATGCGACGCTTAGCGATCTTTTATGACAATGGCGTCGAGAACGACTATACGGTCTTCGCCGCGGGGTTCCGGCACTACTTAGACAAGGAGTTTCGGAAGGCGCTTGCGCTCTTTCGAAAGTTGACTGCGAGGAAAGAGAGATCCTATTTCCTTACGTACCGCGCCAGCTGCCATTTCTTTTTGAAGGACTATGAGAAGTCTATTCTGTGGGCCAACAAGGCTGTGGCTGCGAATCCTAAAAATGCTTACGCTCACGTCAATCTCGCGAGGTCTTACTCGGAGACAAAGGAGCGTCAAAAGTCATTGATTCACATCGTGGCCGCTTGTTCTCTGAAGCCAAACGTGAGGTTGTTCCTCAGCTATCGAGCGCAGATTCTCTCGGAGTTAGACGATTTCCCGAGCGCGATTCGCGATATCAATAGTTTGCTGAATCGTCCGGGGGATCATGGTCGCTTGTATGCGCGTCGCGCAGAGCTTTATCGCTTGAGCAAAAATCTCAAGAAGGCGGAGCAGGATGCGCGACGTGCGTTGACGACGCCGACTCTTGGCTTCTTTGCGTTTCGAGTGCATGCCCTCACCCTCATGGATCAAAAACGGTGGGATGACGCGATAACGAGTATCGATCAAGGCCTCGCTCGCTTTCCCAAAAGGGGCCTTCTGCATAGTTTGAAGGCGGAGTGCTATCGGCGCTTAAAGAGGTATGACCTTGCTCTCAACGAGTTCGACCAAGCCATATTTTTAGGAGAGTCAGGGCTTCCGACACTCAACAATCGGGCGATAGTGATGGCTCGGTTGAAGAAACACAAGCTGGCTATCGCCGAGTTTTCGATGGTCCTCTCTCGGGCTGAGTTTCCGACGACCTATGGGGAACGAGCCCTGAGTTATGAAGCTATTGGCAACTATGAAAACGCTCTCAAGGACCTCAACACTGGGATCAAGCTGACTCCCGATCGCGCCGACTTTTATGTCTACAAGGCAAGGGTCTTACGAAAAATGGGGCGGCTGGAGGACGCGCTGAAAATTTGCAACGATTCATTAGCGATGGCGGACCGCCTGAGAACCCTGCTCTTTACGCGAGCGCAGATCCATATGGGTCAAAACAATCTGGAGTTGGCGCGACGGGATT
>JARGOJ010001167.1 GCA_029210225.1 Planctomycetota bacterium | reverse complement strand
CCGGCGCTTTCTTTGACCCCCATGAGAGGGAAAGTCGCCAGTCGCCAAACCACCGCCATGAGATAAAGCGCCAGGCCAATGAGACAGGGCAGAGCATCGAGGCCGCAATGATAGAGGATAACGACCGGAGCAAATCCGAAAGAGCAGACATCCACCAGGCTATCGAGCGTCTTTCCAAGCTCTTGCTCGTCCTTAGTCAGGGTCATCGAGCGGGCGACCACTCCGTCGAGCATATCAGCGATCCCAGATGCCATGAGGAAGACAAAGGCCAACCAAAGGGAGCCTTTTAGAGCAAGAAAGACGGCCGCCAAAGAGCAGAGCAAGCCCACCAATGTGATGTAGGCCGCCTTATTGGGTTTCATGAACATTTTCCCGCTTTTCCCACCTTGAACTCTCTTCGGGAATTGACACCGCGCGATGTTATCGGCTATAGAGCGCCTCAAAGGAAGAAAAAGTATGGCTGTTTTAACGCTTAACAAGAAACGCTTACGCCGGGATTACATTAGACATCCTTGGGTTTATCACAACTCCGTGGAGGCCACAGAGGGCACTCCAAAAAACGGCGACGTCGTCGAATTGCGTCGTCCTGATGGGCGTTTTTTAGCCTGGGGCTTCATCAATCATAACTCCAAGCTCTTTGTTCGCATGTACACCTTCGACGAAAGCGAAAAAGACGCCGAAAAGCTCTTCCGCAAGCGTTGCAAAGCGGCCATAGCGCTGCGCCGCGACGTCCTGAAGCTCGATGAGCGCGCCAACGCCTACCGGGTCCTCCACAGCGAGGGCGACGGCATTCCCGGCATCATCGCCGACCGCTACGGCGATTACCTCGTCGTCTCATGCACCTCCCTCGGCACCTACAAGCTCCTAGAGAAAATCGCTGAAGAGCTGGCCACTGGGCTCGGTCTTAAGGGCGTCTTTGAAGTCGGAGCCTCGAAAGGCATCCGCGGAATCGAAGGCCTCCCTCCTGGACGCGGCGTCATCTGGGGCGAGGCGCCTCCTGAAGAGCTTTCAATCGAGATCGATGGCGTCAAGCAAAAGGTCAAGATCGCCGAGGGTCAGAAGACCGGCCTCTTCCTTGACCAAAGGAACAACATCCGCCGCTTCGCAGACCTCTGTGAAGGCCAGACTGTCCTCGACGCCTGCTGTTATGGCGGAAGCTTTGGACTGGTCGCCGCTCTCCGGGGCGCTGAATCGGTTGAGGCCTTCGATGTCTCTTCTGCTGCCGTCGAGCTAGCCCGGGGGAACGCGATCCTCAACGGCCTGGAAGACAAGATCACCATTAAGCGCGGCGACTTGTTTACCGAGCTGCGCGCTTACCGCGAGGCAGGCAAGAAATTCACACGCATTGTCCTCGACCCACCCAATTTTGCCGGTAGTAAACGGGACATTGGGAAAGCGAAGAAGGCCTACGTCGCCGCCCATAGCTTGGCCCTGAAAATATTAGAGCCTGGTGGACTTCTGCTGTCCTTCACCTGTTCGCACCATATCACTGGAAAGATATTTGAGGAGACAGTTCTCGAGGCGACTCGGCGCGAGTCTATGTCAGTCCAGGTTTTGGAGCGACTTGGGGCCGGTTCGGACCACCCTTCAGAGATCTTTTGCCCTGAAGGCCGCTACCTCAACGGGATCATCGTCCGATTACTGGGCTAAACCTTTTTCGTCGCGACTGTTAGACTAAAAGAGACCATCTCAAATGGGAGTCTCAAGTCATGACAGATCACGCTCAGGCCTTTGTAAACGTTGTTCGAGCCCAAGGCTGGCTTCAACCATCCCATGAATCCCTCCTCGCGAGCAACCCTGCGGCCCCGTGGGATGCTCTCTATCAGGGAGGAGCCTTGGGGGCAGAACATGTGCAGTGGGCGATCCAGCAGGTCCAAGCTCAGATGCCACCCCCACCAAATCCGGCGGCGGCTCCGGTTGCAACTCCCACTCAAACACCAATCACAGCGCAGGCTCCGACCCATACGGTGGCTCCGGTTCAAGCCGCCGCAGCCGTTGCTCTGCAAGCCGCTCCCGTTGCGGCGGGGGCCTGGGAAGCCGCGGTCAAGAAGCACGAGTCGGGAGAGATTTCTCCCCCGACGGCTCAAGAGCTGGCGCCCCCAACTCTAGCGATAGACGGCAGCTCCCCTGCTCCTGTAGCGCGAAGAGGCGAAATGCAGGCCTTGAGCCTTGAGGACCTGGAGGACACCCAGGGCGAGATACCAAGCCTGTCGCTGAACGATCTCGATTCCGAACCAATGGCTGCCCTGGGAGTTCCAAGCACCGGCTTAGGGGCAGATGCAAAAGCTGTCATCGATTTGATTGTGGAAAATGGAATGGGCACCCGAAGCTTCCTTGAGCAGAAGTTCGCCGTCAAGAAAGCTGTCGATGGAGCCCTGGAGACCGAGTTATCCGCCGCGCAATATCTCGTTGAGACCTTGGCGGTCAGCGCGGAAGAAATCAAAGAGTTGGCTCGTCTGACTCAAAACCCCTTACTAGAAATCAATCCAAACTCCGGCGCGGTTCCCTCGATGGACGACGCCATCATCGAAGCCAAAATCCAGAGCGGCGAGCTTGACCCAGGGCTCCGTCAATCCGCCCAAGCCGCCCAACAAGCGCTCAAATTGCTGGGTATCGACCGCCACGAGACGGGGTTGATTCGTCACT
>JARGOJ010001166.1 GCA_029210225.1 Planctomycetota bacterium | reverse complement strand
ACTCGCATTGGAAAACGAAAAACCCTTCGACAAAAATTGAAGAACACCCACCGCCTTCACCCCCTCGATCTAGAGTCAGAGCCAAAACCCGAAGAAGCCAAAGAAGACAAAGAAGACAAAGACCTGGAAGAAACAAATCCATTCTGGAGTTAAGATTGGATTCGCTGAAGCCCCCTAAGAGACAGCCAACGCAATGAATTCAATTCAATCGCTCCGAGCCCTTTTACGCTCCTAAACTTAAAAGCTCCCCTCCCCCTTCGGATGAACGAGCCCAATAGGAAACGCACCGATGACTGCCAAGGCCGAGCCACAAAACACTGGGTCCCATTCAAATCCTTCTTCGAAACGCTGGCTTGGTATCACCATACTTCTTCTTCTCTTCGCCACAGTCGGAGTGATCAAGTGGTTCGCCGGGCCCCAACGCGAAGGCTTCACCTTTATCGCCGAGGAGAGCTATTCATGCGCTGGACAGAGCTTCAAGGTCAAGGTCTATCGTCATGAACTCTTTGCCAGAGCCTTAGGAGTCTCCGCCGATGAGCGCGACCCAGCCTGCGAGTTCGTTCTTATTCCACCCGGGCAGTATTCCATGGGGTCCAAAAAGGGGCGCAAAAATGAAACTCCCGCCCACACTGTAAAGATTGAAAAAGCCTTCTTGCTCGCTCGGACAGAACTCAGCCAATCGGTCTACAAAGCAGTCATGGCAAAGAGTCCGGCCGCAAAAAAAGGAAACCGGCTCCCTGTCAATCAAGTCAGTTGGTTCGAGGCCATGGACTTCTGTAAGCAAACAAAACTCCGCCTCCCCACTGAAGCCGAATGGGAGTACGCCGCACGGGCTGGTTCCGAAAGCCAATATTATTGGGGCGACGCCATGGACCCGGAGCACTGCTGGCACGATGAGAACGCTTTTAAACAAGCCAGTGAGAAAAAGGGCCCTCAGGATGTCTCGGCCCATGCTCGCGCTAACAAAGTCAATGCCTTCGGCCTCGCCGACATGCTTGGAAATGTTTGGGAGTGGTGCCAGGACGATTACTTCGACAACTACTCTGGTAACAAGCCCAGCAATCAAAAGGCGCGCCAGAAAAAGAAGAGCGGCTTTCATGTGTATAGAGGAGGAAGCTGGAGTTACTCGGCTAAGAATTGCCGGAGCTCGGCGCGGGATGGAGATGGCGCCAATTACCGGGCCAACGTCCTGGGCTTTCGGGTCGCGGCAGATATTGAAGCGCTACCGGTCAAGACTGACGAGAACTAAGCTCCCGAAGCTTTGCCGCCGCGATAGGCGCTTGACGAGGATCAAACTCGGGGCTGATTTTCAGCGCGGTCTTCAAAGACTGAATTGCGGCTTGAATATCGCCTCGGGCTGCCTTAATCATTCCACTGTGATAGTAAAAATGAGCCTCCTGAGTTTTGTATTGAAGCGCTTTCCTCATGGCCTCTTGGGCTTTTTCCAAGCGCCCTGTTTTGAACAAGGTCCAGGCCAGAACATCGTAACTGTAGATGTCTTTCCGCAGCAGAATTTCTTGCTCCGCGAGGCGAAGGGCTTCTTCTAACTTGATATCGTGATTCGCATAGAAGAGCGCCAAATCTCGGGCGTGATGATTGATCGCCGCCCTCGGTCCAATCAGCCCCGGCTCGACTCCATCTTTATGCCGTGCGATGGCCTCTAAGCGAACTCTCAATGCAAAAGCTTGCTCAGTCCGTCCTTCGAGTTCTTGGAGATCTGCGAGGGCCGCGATAAATCGGAACTGTGGGCTGAGTTCTATAGCCTTGACCAATAGCCCTAGCCCTTCCTTACGCTGACCCACGGCCGCAAAGCAACGACCAAGGTCGGCGATGGCCCGAGGGTAGCCTGGGCTTAGCTCTAAGGCCTCACAGTGATAGGCCGCAGCTTTTCGATACGCGCCTCTCGCGAAGGCTCTCTCTCCCGCCTGCCAGAGGCACCAGGTGATCGCGCCATTCTGAATGGACGAGAGATCTCGGGCGGAGCTTAGGGCGACTTTGAAGTGCCGCTCAGAGCTCTCAGGTCGACCTCGAATATGGTCGAGTTTGGCGAGCCGGATCTGAAGGTCGAGGATCGCTCCTGAGCTTTCACCAATTCTCGGGGTGAGAATTTTTTCGACGACCTCAGCGGCGGCATTCACCTGACCTGATTCAAGCAGGGCATCTCCAAGTAAGAGTATGGAGGCGTTCTTTCGTGGATCGAGGCGAAAGAGCAAGCGGGCGTTCTTGGCCGCTCCAGCAAAGTCGTGAGATGCAAAATCGATCTGGGCCTCAAGGGCGACGGCTCCTTTATTGACGCGAGCTGGAAATGTTTTGAGGGAGCGCGTCGCGAGTTTCCGGGCGAGGTCCAGGTCTTTGTGGTCCCCGCTTTGGCGATGGCGCTTGAGGTAGAGCCCAGCCAGTTTATTCATGGCCATGAAGTCGCGATCATCGCTGTCAATACGCTTTTCGAGAAAGGCTAGAGACTGTGAAAATTGGTTTATTGGTGGAGTCAGAAGCTTCTCTGGGGGGTAAGAGAGGGCTACTTTCTCGTCTTTGGACTCCGTGGCTTGGGTGGAGCTTTTTGAATTCGTTCGTTTACCCGGGGTGAAACAGAATATGAGTCCGGCGAGGCAGAAGATCAGGGTCAAAATTGAGCGGAGGCTCAGGGATTCGGA
>JARGOJ010000083.1 GCA_029210225.1 Planctomycetota bacterium | reverse complement strand
ACTCGATTTCAAACTCTGCGTCCAGGAAACGCCAGCTTAGTCGGAGCGCTTCCCGAGCGCACGCCCATCACCTTGCTCTACAAAGACTTTGATATTCTCAGCGCCAATCAACCACCAGCTCCTCCCCAACCCTCTCCTCGCCCCACCGTTCCGCCGGAGCCGAACCCACGGACAGACGTGGCGCTCGGGGACCAAGACTTAATTCTCCAGACATTACCCATTGATACGACGAATATTCCACAGCAGGGGATTCTCTTCATTGAAGGTGATAACGCTTATGCGGCCGATGGATTTCGTCCGGATACTCCTGGCGAACAGACTGTCATGAATCCAGAGTTTGTGGCCTATTCGTCTCATAGGCTTGTGAACGGATTTCTTCAATTCTCACTTTCCGCGAGAGGTTTGTTTGGTACCACCCAGAGGAAGCATGCGATCTTTTCGGCGGTTGTCCTGGTCTCGGTGAACTTCTCCAATGATTTGTCGGATTACGGTCTCCAAGCTCTCACTGCGACAGGGGATCAAACTGCGGCGAATCAATTGGGGAGCACACAAGGAACCTTGGCGGCGCTCACTGCGGACGAGAATAATTATGAATGGATTAAGCTCTTTAGAAGTGATGAAGCGGCTTTCCGCAATTACGGTATTATCGCTGGTCTCATGAGAAACCGAGGAGAAGCGACGTTTCTTGGTCCTAAGAATAGAATCTTTACGGGCGCTTTTCGACCTCAGCTCCGCCGTCTCTACCTGAATCCATTTAAGAGCAATCCGGGACGCAAGACGACCGTCGCCACGGCGATCTTGCAGGATGAGAATTGGTCCTTCTTGACGCCTCTCGTCGACGGTTACGCTGGAATTGGAGTTGGCGCTGGAGACGGTAAGTTGACGGGCGCTGAATTGAATGCGTTGCCGGGGATGGTCTGGGATGCGAATGGTCAGCGGGTTGCAGCGACCATGAATATTGCTCAGTGGCTTGGTCGCATTGAACCCGCCGAGCGGGGACGAGCGCAGGAAGAGACAGGAATTGGAAACAGTCAAGGTCCCGGGCGCGGGCCAGGCATTGCTCATGTGAATGGGACGGAGCTTCTTCCTGTGGTCATCATGGAGCGCAACGGCCGGACGATTCGGAATGGGAACCTGTTCGTCGACCGCTTCGATGTTGTGACCGTGACTGACAATGCCGATCCACCGATTCGGGAAGAGCACATGGTTGTCCACGCTCGTCCGATTCAACGTGGTGATCGCATCCGAGTTTCGCTCGATGCTTTTGTCAGTCGCACGATCACAGGTCTTTCTGGTGGACGCTTCGCGAAGTTTCCGACCGGACGAATGCCTCGTCATGGACGTCCGATGTCTATCGGAGCACCGACTCCAAAAATCGCTGCGAGCCAGCCTGTCACTGGAGGTGGCAACAATGGTGGGAATAGCGGCGGCAACAATGGAGGGAATAGCGGTGGCAACAACGGGGGCAACGGCGCTCCCCCCAATCCTTACGGTCCAATCGGCGGATACATCGATGAAATTAAGATGACCTTTGATCAGACGCGGGTTTCAACCTTGCGAGAGTTGCTCCCTGTGGGGACACAGACTCTTCAACAGCGTCCAGTGAATCCCTTCCCTCGGGCGTCACGGCGAGGGAATTCTCAGCCCTTCTTAGCAAAGGTTGGCAATGAGATTATTGCGTTTACGGATCCTGATAACCTTACTATGACCCGGGGTATGTTGAAGAGCACGGCGGAGGCGCACGGTACTGACGAACCAGTTTGGATTCTTCCCTTTCCAGATATCGCTGTGGCAGCGGGAGGTTTTAGTCAGCCATTTAATAACAGCCTGAGTGTGCAGCGAAATAGTCATAGAGGTTTTCTTCCAAAGAACAGTTACTTCGCCATTGATGCGGGGACCGGGCAGGGCTTTCAAACAATTATTGCCTATGCTCAGCGCCGCGGCGGGAGCTTTAATTTTAGCGTTGATCGCAACGGGAACGGAGTCTTTCGCAATTGCTTCGGTTCAGCGGCGCGTCAGCCAGCGAGTGGTGACGTCTTGGTGAATTTGCCAGTTCGTTTCCACGATCATTATCAGGTCAACAAAACGAGCCTAGATGGCACTTACTATCAATTCTCAAAAACAATCCCTGGGGCTTTTATTGAGTCCATTGATTGGGAAGTGGAGCATCCAAACGCCTACACCCAGATTGTTGTGCGAGTCCGGATTGATGGCAAGGACAGTTGGGAGGGCCGAGACACAGCGAAGAATGGCAAGAATGGTGTTCTCGTCTTTCACGACCCGCCTTTGCGTCGTACAGCGCGAGGTCAGACTGAACGGACGAATTGGATTAAGCGCAACGGTGACCAGATTGATGTTCAAGTCTGGATGACCTTTAAGAACGGCGCTTTCGCTAGGGATTGCTGGAAGCAGACGCCATCATTGAAGAACATTAAAGTGAAATACTGGCAGCAAACCCGGGTGCGTTATCACGAGGAGAAACAGGAATGAGAGGAGGGCGTTTTTTACAGAGAGCGGCTTTCACCTTGCTCGAATTACTCGTGGCCATGGGAATCATGATTGCGCTTGGAACCGCTTTGATGTTGGTCTTGAGAGGCGGTTTGAGCACTTGGACAACAGGGGAAGCCAGGCGTGAGTCGTCACAGATTGCGCAGGTTGTCTTTGGCGCGTTGAGAGAAGACTTGCAGTCGACGACGATTTACCGGCAGAAGTCGGGGAAGTCGTCGAATGTTGTGAATACTCGCTTCTTGTGTATTGAGGACATTAACAGAACCACTCAGGGCAAGGATGTTATCGAGAGTTATCGTCAGCAGTTATTCCTGGTGCGGACGATCAAGGCGGAGTCGGAAAACCCTGTGACCGGGACGGCCGGGTCAGTTTTAAACGCTCAAGGTATTGTTGATTTACACGCCGATAAGGCCGAGGCCCTGGAGCGCGATTTGAGAGCGACCGGGGGCCTTATGGAAGTGGGCTACGCCCGTGGCTTTAAAGACTCCAAAACACTGTATCGAATGGTCCGTGCACCTATTGGTGGGGATCAATCACTCTTTGGCTATCCTAATTTGCCGGTCCAATTTGATGATCCGGCGCGGGAGCAAGTCGTTGCCGATTACCAAGAGAGATTAGTGGCTTTGGAGGGCGTAAAATCTGTCCGCCGGGCGAACGCGAAGATTTATTTGCACACTGATGGGAGCGTCGATCGAGACACGATCTTTCAACAGCTTGAGACCATGGATTGGTACAAGGGCAAATTTCAAGAAGATATGGATCGCGAAGAGATGGACCTCGACGTGATTGTTGGCGCCGATGAAGTCTCGGTTGAGGCAGCGACTAAAGATACGAAGCTGGAGACCTGGGGAAAGCCCCTAGCGTCAAACGTGCTCTTCCTGGGATATGAATTTTGGCACGACTACACTGTGGGTTGGAATGAACAGGAGCGTCCCTTCGAGGGACGCCGTGAGCACGGCGCAATTCCTTACTGGGATTCAACCCGGGGATTCGTGAACCCAAGGGTCGACAATGGATTCTTTACGCTCTTTAAGGGCGCTGGGTCTCAGAATGATCCAACGGACGATGTGTTGCCTGCGCGAGTGAGAATTACTCTGGTCTTGGAAGAGCCATCTCGGGCGGGCACTGAGACCGAGTTGTTAACTGATATCACTGACTCTTCGGATACCTTCACAATCCGTGAGCCTGGGCGTGCTCCAAAGGCGCCGGGTCATATTCTCATTGAGAATGAGTGGATTCGTTATTCGGAGATCAACGGGGATGAGATTACTGTTGATACTGGTGGACGGGGTGCTCGGGGCACAATCCCGACGGCCCATAGCTCGGGTCAGCCCGCGTTGTTGGGGCGACAATATCAAGTTGTCATTCCCATTCCTGGTTACAGCGAAGATTGGAATGATTGATGACTAAGAAATCAAAGGCCAATTCGAGGCTGTCTCTTTCCCTTCGTAAGCTAAAGCGTGCTTTTACTCTTTTAGAGATCATGGTCTCTTTGGGTATTCTCGCCATTGGCATGTCTGCGGCGATGGGGTTGTTCACCGCTGCAGCGGCGTCGGGGCGCCGTGCGGAGCAAGCTGTGCAAGCGTCCATGGTTGCCGATACAGTCTTCTCGGATATCGAGAGTCGCTTGACCATGTCCTACAACTTCTCAGCTCTTGAAGCATTGACCGCCGAACAATCGGAAGAGCTAGGCCTTGAGTTGCCTGTTGCTCCTGAAGAAGGTGCTCCGGAAGGCGATTCAGAGGACGATGGTTCTGGGGAGATGAATGGCGGGAATGATAGCGAGGAAGGCGGCTTCGACGACGGCGGCGAGCCTCCTGTCGATAACTCTCCCCGAGTTTTTCTTGCCGGCGAAGAATTACCAGAGTTTCCTGGCTACAAGGTGTGGGTGATACTCACACCCCTTCCAAAACAGGGAGAGAACCCTATCGCGCTCTTCTGCGAAGTTCATGTGCAATGGTCAAACAAGGGCCGCAAACGCGGTCAGCAGTACCGCACCGTCTTGCTGCGTCGTCTCTCTAAACTCGACATTCCCTCCCTCAATGGTGGCGGCGACGACTAGAGTTGCCATTGTGATTGTTCGAGTCGGTTGAAAGCGCTGAGGAGTCAAGATTGAGCCAGCTGGATGACAAAGATCGCTGGATCGCTGGTTTCCTCGTCAAAAACGGCGTTGTCGAACAATCATATCTACTCAATTTAATTAGCTCCAAGCCTCCCACTCTCGATCTTCTGTCATTTCTAAAAGGACAAGGAGTCATTGACGGCCGTCAGCTGGCGTCCGTTCGGCAGCAATTTGACTCGGCTAAAACGGCGGCCATTTCGCTGAGAAAGTCCACAAGGACTGTGGCACTTAAGCCCTCGTCTCGACTAATGAGTGTATCGCAGTCAATGAACGTTCCGGTCTCTGGAGCTTCCCGTGACGCCGCTGCCAAATTACTCGAACAGATCTTCGCTGTTGATCCACGATTTGTTGCTCATGCTCACTTTGCCTATTCCACAATTGAAGTTCTTGGTGAAGGTGGTATGGGAGCCGTCTATCGCGTGAAGGACGAAAAACTCGATCGCGAATTGGCCTTGAAGGTGATTCGTGATTCTGTTGAGGACGACGATCAAAAGAATATATTGGCTCGGTTTTGGCGAGAAGCGACGATCACGGCGCGCCTGAATCATCCGTCCATTCCCACTATTCATGAAGCAGGAATTGACCGCGACGGACGAGTATTCATGTTGATGGAAGTCGTGGAAGGGAAAGAACTCAAAGAATTGATCGAGGAAGCGAACCTGTCGTCTACTGAGGGCAAGATATCTAGGAAGCAGCGAGAGCTGCTAGACATTTTGATTCGTGTTGGCGAGACGATGGCTTACGCCCATAGTCGGGGAATACTCCACAGAGATTTGAAGCCCGCGAACATCATGGTCGGACAATTCGGCGAAGTCATGGTGATGGATTGGGGATTGGCCAAAGATACAAATTCGGAGAATGAGGACCTTGATAAAAGTCTTCCTGCATTCGATTTATCGGCAGAGGATCGAAGTCAGTTGCAGAGTCACGGGCTGACCCAGGTGGGTGCAGTACTAGGAACTCCGGGCTATATGTCGCCGGAGCAGTGTGATGGTGAGAGGACCGATGCGAGGAGCGACGTCTACGCGCTTGGAAACATTCTGTGTGAGATATTAACGGGACATACTCCGATTGAGGCGGAGGGGATGTATCAGTTTTTGTTTAAGATATTAAACAATGAAATCCGCTCACCCAAAGATCTAAGAGCATCTGTCCCGAAAGAGCTGAATGCCATTTGCATGAAGGCGATTGAATTTGAGGGGAAGGATCGCTATCAGACATGTGCTGACTTTGCCAAAGATGTGAAGGCTTATCTTGCCGGGGACGAAGTCTCCGTTTATCAGTACGGTCGCTTCGAGTCTTTTTCTCGCTTGATTTCTCGCAATCCTGTCGCGGTCACAATTGTTTTCTCAACCCTTTTAACGGTGTTTCTTAGCCTCAGTGCGTTTCTTGTTTATAGACAAGAGACGATCCAGTCACAGAATTTGGCGTTGAAGCGTCAGGAAGAAGCGAATAAGGCGGAACAGCGCGCAAACGATGCGAAACAGAAAGCTCTGCAGGCCACACTGTTCGCCGAACGGAAGAAAGAAGAGGCTGACGCAGCAAAGAAAGCGGTGCTGACTGAAAAGTCTAAAGTTGAAGATATTACGGCTAAATCGAAGAGGAATGAGTTGTTGCAGTTGGAAGAGTTGATCGAAACTCAATTGCTCGCTAATCGGGTCACTGAAGCCATTTTGCTTGCACGGAGCGCTTTGTCTAAGCCAAATTTCCAGAAGTCGAAGCTTATTCAGTTCCAGCTAAGAAAAGCTCTTTATAGCCACCATCTGATCAACATCATACCTGGGGGCGCGTCCATACCAATTGAAACCGCCGAGTCAAAGCAATTGATCGTTCACACCGAGGCCGGTTGGGGAGAATTTGACGTCGCGGCGAGGCAGTTTAAATTACTGCGGTCTATTTCGAGTAAGGCGGTTCTTTCACTCAGTCACAGCGAGAAAAAATTGTTGTCCGTCGATCGAGAAAGGGGTGTGATAAAAGTTCATGATCGCTTGTCCAGGCGCGTTCAGAGACAAGTTCGTCTTGGAGTAGACAAGAACGGCAAGGCTCCTTATGCGAGAGCGTTTTTGACGAACGATGATAAGAAATTGTTAATTCTATCTTCGGCCCTTTCAATTGTTGACTTAAGCGCAGGAAGCATTCGCAATGTAGTGTTGCCAAAGATGCACTGGCATAGAGTCGTTATCAGTCCAAACAGTCAATGGATGGCGATCGGCACAAGCATGGATCGGTTTTTTCTGGTGAATCTTCGGACGGAAGAGATTCACGTTATTGATACGCTGGCAATGCAGTTATTCTTCTCGAAGGACTCGAAATCGCTCGTCGGCTACGGACGAAAACTACCCAGCCAACATACAATCTTTCGTTGCGACCTGAACACTCTCAAGCCTCGTCATTTTGATGTTAAGTTTGGAGCTGCAGCCTTCGACGTAAGTAAGGACGGCGATCTCTTCTTGCTTCGGGAGACGAATTCGCTCGTTGTTCGCGATAGCAAAACGGGTAAGATTGTTAAGACCCTCCTCTGCAATTTTTCGGAAATAGTGACGGCTATCATTTCACCGGACGCTCGCTGGGTTTATGCAGCGTCTACGGCTGGAGAAATTGAACGTTGGGAGATCTCGACGGGCGCAAACGAAAAGGTAGTAATACTCGGTGAGCGGGTAAATCAACTCCGTGTTATCTCGAATGGAACCCAATTACTATGTGCTTCAGCAAAGAATAGTTGGATCATCTCTCTAGATCCCTTAAGAAAGACTCTCGTTCTGCCGGATTTGTTCAATAAGACATCAAGTTACCCTAATGTTATCTTTTCTAAGGATGGGCAAAGAGTTCTCTTTCACCGCAGTCCAGGACCGCCGCTGATTTGGAATCGACGCAAGGGCGAGATGCGCATTTTCGGAGGCACTCAGTACGTTTCATGGACGCAGATGAGTCCTAACGGCCGCTGGATTCTGATCGTAGACAGAAATCAACAGCTGAATGTTCGCGATTTCAAGTCTGGGAAGCTTTACGCTCGACTTAAAAATAAATTTGTTAACAGCCGTGCAATAACGTTTCATCCAACAGAACCAAAGCTCGCTCTCTTCTCAAAGGAAAAGGGCGTGATTGTTTGGAATTTTAAATGGGCTGAAACTAAAAACTACAAGGTTGATGTGGAAGGATTCAGTGAACTTAAGTTTAGTCGGTCAGGAAAATTCTTGGCCGGTGCCGCCTACGATCAATCTGTGAGAGTTTGGCGTCTCTCAACGGGGACGTGCCGGACTTTGGGCCCTTTCAAGACCGGTGTTTCCAAACTGTTGTTTAGTCAGTCTGACAAATTCCTATTCTTCGTCGCGGCAAAGCAACTCTATTATCAAGGACTCGATGAATTGGTAATGCTTCAGAGTCAACCCCTAGGCGGGAATGTATCGGATTTAGCGATTCACGGGAATTCTTCGAGTCTTCTCGCTTGGTCAAATGGTGGTTCTAGTTCCCGTAAAAGGACTTGGTCCGCTATAGATAGCTCGATTCCAGAAGTGAAATCGATTTTCCTGTCGAACGCTATGATAGCGCCGGATAAATCGTTCCGACATCTTTTCGAACTCTCCTCAAGCGGGAAACTACTACTCTGGGATGCACAATTGGAGAGACAGTTTGTTCTACAAGCTCGGAATAGGTCGGGAGCGTCCTATTCTTCGAAATTCCTTCGATTGGATAACGACTTCAAGTCAGCAGTGGTTTCTACTGGGCACCGCTCGGTAACCATTTTCAAACATTTTGTGAGCGTAGCAGATTTGATTGAGCATGTAGATAAAACCGTCAATGTGGCCTTGAAACAAACGAAAAATGGAGCCCTGGAGCTAAGTTCCCCAGAAACGAAGTAGTGAGAATTAGTTCTGGCCTGGGCATCAGGTGAATCTGCAGAACTCGACCTAAGTCTAACCGCGAGTGATTAACTTCCTCAGGACATTGACTTACCAGACTTACCGAACTTTCCAATCTCGACATTTCCGCCCTCAATGGTGGTGGCGACGACTAGAGTTGCCCTGCCAATGCGATCCATGCAATCACATCATGACCTACATAGCTTGCTGGTAATTGCTCGCAAAGCTTTATTCCGAAAGGACTTCCGGGGGTTTTGGTGAGGCCAAGTTGCATTGGATTGGGAACAAATAAAAAAGTTTCAGCGCTTATGCTATCAAGGCTGAGGAGCGTACTGTGGGTCCACTCTCTTCTCAAGTTAGAACTTAGCTGCCAAGATAGATTTGTCGGATGGTTTTAACTTGTGAGTTTGCTATGGTCGTCAACTCAGCCCATATGTCCTTTTCATTGATTGCAATGAAAGAGCACAAAATAGCGCCGGAGCTTGTAAAGGAAGTTCAAGACGATTTCCTTCGCCGAAAAAGGGTCGGTTATCCCCTCCCCTTTACGAGCTTGTTCATTAAACTTGGGGCTTTGAATCACTCGGAAGTCGCGGGTGTTCTCCGGCGCCGAGAGGTCATGGCTCGACGTTGCCGCGAGTGCTTCCGTAAAACATACCTACTCCCGACAGAGCGCTCCAGCGAAATTCAATGCGAGCATTGCTTTGGCCCCCTTTGGAGTGGTCGAATCGATGAAGACTCGAAGCGCCTGCAAAACTTGGAGCTGCTCTCAAGGCGGGCCAGGAAAGAATCGAAGCCCTCGCTTTATGTCATGGCGGCTAGAATTGCCCTTGAATTAAACCGCGTCGACGAAGCTCGACGCCTGCTGAGCACAGCCCTTCATTCCAAACCAGGCTATAAACCCGCGCAGAACCTCATTGAAGAATATCTGCCGCGCTTCTTCCCCATCTATCAAAACCAATATCGGAATACGGGATAGTCGAAATGAGCGGCGTCGCTATTTCTTTTGAACAGCCTTGAGAGCCTTTGAGATAAAGCCTTCAAGGCCTTTAGTCGCCTCTGGATGGGGACTGAAGCAGATGACCGTTCCCTTGCCAAAGCGCCCACGAACAATCGCTGGAGAGTCCACCATGAGACCCTTGGGGGTTTCATTCTCACTCAGCTCTGTGCGGAACCAGGCGAGGACCTCATAGTCGGGGATTGTGTCGTCGTTCGAAGGGCCAATAATAGGACCATTCGCATAGACGACGTTCACTGGTTCTTTTTGATCACCAAGTAATCCAAGCCCGGTGTCGCTCAATTGAATTTTTACATAGCCAATGCCTCGACGCCACTTCGAAGACTTGGTCTTCGCGTCAATGAGACCCAGGCTCCACTTATAATTCGTGCAGGCCAGATAAGAACCGGCGCAGATACCAATGTAGCCCCCGCCATTCTTGACAAAGGCCTTGGCTTTACTTCGTCCCGATTTGCCCAGGGCGGACGCTTGCTTACTGCCTCGCCCGCCACTAAAAATGACTGTGTCAAATTGGTCGAGGCAACCATTCTTAATATCTGTCGCACAGACTCGTGTGATCTCGACGTCCTTCTTCAATTTACTCAGTTCTTTAATGACATTCTGTACTCCTCGCCCAACATTTCCAGTCGAGTCGTAGAGCGCAACTTTAATAGCTTTCGACGCTAAATCAGTCATGGTGTTTCGAGTGACTTTAGGACCAATGACGCCAATCTTAGCGAGGGCTCTCTGCATCATGATTCGGTGCTGACGAACACGCACTGTCAAATTAAGGGTCTTCGATGTCGTCTCAACAATCATGGCGTGAAGCCCCAGGTGTTTTCCAGCGGCCCGCGCCAGGCTGCCGTCGACGGGCATCTTCAATAAGTCAAAGTGGCGGCTTTCCTTCTTTATGGATTTGTTAATGGTCTCGACTAGGAGCGTGGCGACCTCTTTGCCTTCTTTTGTGGGAAAGCAAATGACCGAGCTTCCGACGCTCTTATTGTTCTTCTTGTGAAAGTCAAAGCCCTCGTGAAGATCGAAGACCCAGTCGACTTTCTCCTTTTGGATCAGCGCCCAGATTCCCTTGGCGATTTTGCCTCGCGCTGGTGATCCTTTGGGCTCTTTCGCCTTTGGAAAATTTCTGTTGAGGTCTTGGAGCGCTTCTTTGTTGTTCGGAATAAAGCGCTTCCGCGCCTTAAGGCCCGTCATGTTCGCCCGGGGAACGACGATCATTCTCCCTGCGATCAAGGGCCAATGGCGAATCTGATCCGCGGCCATGGCTCCGGCCGGCTCGTTACCGTGCATGCCCCCAACGATGAGGACGGTTGGACCGGCTTTACCGGAGTCTCGAACATAATACGCCGTCTCCCAAGGACTCTCCTTCGCGATCACACCGGTCTTCACGGTGTTTGCAAGGGCCGGGGTCGCGAGTCCAAGGACAGCGATGAGGGAGAGGATGGGGAGTCGGGGAGTCAGTTTTCTCATGACTCAAAATTTAGAACAGGACGTCGATCTTGAGCAAGTCTAAACTCTGACGAAGATGCTGGTTTGTCACCTCGATCGAGCCACAGCTTTCTTTTATCTGGGTTGCGAGGATGCTTTGCTGCTTGAGTTTTTCTTCACCGAACTCTGCGGCGACCTCGAAATCTTGAATGAGTAGGGAAAATTCCAGGTCGAACTGAGCCTTCAAGTACTTGGCAAAGCAGGGCAAGCAAGGCGCTGGGAGCGCTTGGCGCAAGGCTTCGTAGACGATCTTATCCTGAGTTTGCAGGCTCTCCTGGCTCATATCAGGGCGCTGACCGTCGATTCCCGGTGGTCCAAAGAGCGCAATGTCTACCATCTCTATGGTCTCAAGGGTGCCGTTGGAGAAGCTTATAGGAGTCTCAAGGTTGCTGTGAAGCTCCCGTAAGGCAAACCAGTGAGGGGGGAGCTTGAGGTCGGCGTCCAGGGCCTCTGGGGTGAGCTCAAACTCTAGCTGTTGCAAGCACTCAACCGCTTCGCTCTCACCGTGATCCCGAGCCATTTGCCACCAATAGCGAGCTTGTTCATAGTCTCGCTGAAGGCCGAAGCCGCCTTGGCAATAGAGCGCACCGAGAACGAGCATGGCCATGGTGTTCCCTTGATTGGCCATTTTCTCAAGCTGCTCGGCTTCTAAATCTTCAGAGTTCTCTGGAGACCAAAGTATCGGTTGAAGTGGGTCTTCGCTGTCGTCATCCCAAGGGTTATGAGCATTCATAGTCTGTTCAATCATCTCCCGGATACCATGGACTTCTTCGGCATCGAGGACAAAGGTATGGTGACAATCGGAGCAAAAGACAATCCTTGGAATGTCGAGGCTTTGGTTGAGTTCATACTCACTCAACTCGTAAGGCAAGCCGCATTGCTCACATTGTGGCCAAATAGGAAACACCCGGACCCCCAGCCTTTCATGATTCATGCATTCGAAACATGTTCAGCGCTGTCTCCATAGTAGACGGAGATGTCCAAATCGTCACGCTCTTTTGAGCACCGTTCCCTTGAAAACCCTTATTCTCTAATCCTTAAAAGAAATAGCAAAAACTTACCGAGCCCCAGGCACAGGTCCTGAAAGTCGATTTAGGAGATACTAACGAGGCCATCAGAACTTTGCACATCGATCGGATTTGGAGAACTTTGACCAAAGTTTTGAGAGGGTTATTGGCTCATGCCTTGGAAGAAGTATGAGAGTCCTCGGTAAGCGAAGAAGAATGAAACAAGAGCTTGTGACTGAACCGCGATCAGCCCAATTAGGCGCCACGCCCGATTGAAATTTTTTACCTTGAACAAAATTAGGACAGGGACAAGGGCCATTAACCAAAGAAGACAGGCCTCGACTGAGCCTTTGAAGTTTGCCCGACCTTGTGCGTGGGTATAGAGGATGCAGGCGACAACGAGGTTGGCGATTGTGAACGAAAAACAGATCTTCTCGACCGGAGACCAGTCCTGACGAAAGGCTTGTTGCGAGGCTCCGGTGACTGGATTCGCCGTTCTCTCCATATCATTTGCTCTCGATATCGCGAATCATGGCCTCGATATCGCCCCGCCGGCGGTTCTTGGGATCCAACTTGAGGAATATATGAAAGTCTTTCAGCGCTCCCGCCTTGTCCCCGAGGGTCGCTTTCATAGATCCTCGATTGGCGTAGGCCCCAGCGTATTTCGGGTCTTTCTTGATCGCTAAATTACAGTCTTCCAACGCCTCTTTCACTCGCCCTAATTTGTATTTAATGGCCGCCCGATTCGCGTAAACCATAGCGTTTGGGCCGCCGCGCTCCAGCGCTTGATCGTAATCTTTGAGCGCGCTCTCATGCTTCCCGAGCTGAGACAACAAGACACCCCTGTTGATATAGGCTAGGTAGGCGGTCGGGTCCAATTCGATGGATTGAGAATAGTCCTCAAGGGCTTGCTTCGGTTGCCGTAAATAAACGAAGCACTGACCTCTGTTGTAATAGGCTTGAGCCCAATCACCACGGAATCGGATCGCTTGGCTGTAATCGGCGAGGGCTTTTCGATATTGGCCCTTCTTCGAATAAACAAGCGCCCGGTTATAGCGCGCCGGAGGGAAATTGCCCTTCAGTTCAATAGACTTTGTGTAATCAGTCAGCGCCAAATCTAATTTTCCGAGGGTGTCCAGCAACAATCCTCGGTTGTAAAAACCACCGAAGAAATAGGGGTCCAATTCAATCGCCCGATTAAAGTCGTCCAGCGCCTCCCGCGCCCGTCGCATTTCTTGATAGACCCGCCCCCGGGTCTCATAGGCCGGGCCCATACCGGGGCTCAATTTGACAGCTTTGTCACAGTCCGCGAGGGCTTCGTTTAAGCGCTTTTCATCTTTGAAAATGGCGGCGCGGCTCAAGTAAATCCAGGGCATGTTCTTATTGATTTTGGCCGCACTATTCAACAGCTCCAGCGCTTTTGAAGTGTCACCTTTTTTCTTGGCTTCTAGTGCGTCATAGTAAAGGGTGAACTCGTTGACCGCCCCAGCACCCCGCGCCGTTTCAACCAATTTCTTCATGTAATCCGTCGAGACCAAAACATTGCTGTGACTGTCTTGAAGCTTCAATAAATGCAATTGAAACCAACCCTCATAGGACCGCTCGTTGTCACTGACAAGCTCAGTAAGGACACTCTTCGCTTTGTTGTAAAAGCCCCCGCGTTTATAGATACGTGCCACTTTGAGTATTGTCGACTCCTGTCCAACACTCATTCGCATGACTTCCTCTAATCTCCGCTCAATCTCTTCGACGTTGCCTTTTTTTAGAACGAGTGATTCAGCCTCATTGATTAAAGTCATTAAGCGCTGGAGCGTCCTCTTCTCAGCTTCCGCTTTCTGTTTTTTCTTTCTCTCAACCTTCTCTTTCTCCTTCGCTTCTTTTCTCGCCGTGTCAGCTTCTCCTTGCTTCTGTTTGGCCAGTTTTGTTTCTGCTTCTAAGGCTCTCTTTTGAGATTCTGCCAATTGATATTGCGCAACGAGTAATAGACTGAAGACTAAAACGGCTGAACATAAGATAGCGATGAGCAGTGTGCTGGGATGGCGCCTGGCCCAACGTATTGCTCGCTCTCTGGGACTGTAGTGATAGAAGCTGAGATCATCCCCAGCCAAGAAACTCTGCAAGGATTGAACGAAGATCTTGGCGTTCTGGAATCGATCGTCAGCCTCGACAGAGAGCGCCTTTCGGGCAATCGCATCCAACTCGGAATCGATGCTGCGGTCTAAATCTGACGGACCCTTAATCTTGCCCTCGCAAGTCTGAACGACTCGCGCCAGAGCATTGGCTCCACCGACAGGCAAACGTCCGGTAAGAATCTCCGTCAATATGGCGCCGAGCGCGTAAATATCCGTTCGGTTATCGACGTCTTCCCCTCCCGCTTGCTCCGGTGGCATATATCCCGGAGTGCCAATCACCGCCCCCGCCTGAGTTAAGCCCGCGCCCTCCAATGCTGACTTGGCAATGGCCCCGGCATCAACCTTGAGGCTCTCCGAGAGGTCATCCTGCTCGGCTAAATCTCGTGCGATCCCCCAATCCATGACCATCACTTCGCCATGGCTTCCGACCATGATATTGTCCGGCTTCAAATCGCGGTGAATGATCCCACGGCTATGGGAGTAATCCATAGCCTCCAAGACCTTGATCAGATTCCCGAGAAGCTCTCGTAACCCCACAGCGGGCCGGCCGTCTTTGTGATAGCGCTTAATCAACTCCGAGAGGGTCTCCCCCTCAATGACCTTCATGAGCATGTAGAGCTCGCCCTTGGCCGTTGTCCCAGCCTGAAATACGGGCGGAATGGAAGGATGGTCTAAGTTCGCTGTCAGCCGGGTTTCTCGCTGAAAGCGAGTTCGCATCGACTCATCGGCGTCTTGATCTCGGAGCAACATCAAAGCAGCCTGACGTCCGAGGGTCTTATCTGTCACTCGATAGACGGCCCCCATGCCGCCTTCTCCCAACATCTCCAAGCGTTCAAGCGTTAGCTCACTTAACGGCGAAAAAAGCGGATCCTCTTCAAGCTCTTCACTGAGGGCCCGCACCAATTGATCACGACGATGAATTCGACTGGCTCGGCGACTCTTCGCATCGTTATATCGTTGAGTGTTCGAGGCGAGAGAGCGAATCTTCTTTGCGAGATCGGGCTTTAGATAGGAATGGACCAGGAGAGTTTCGACGAGGTCTCCGGAGCCAAGGCTTGTCGCCTGTAAGGCCTTATTGACGACGTTTTGAGGAAGAACTCCGCGCTCAACGAGGATCTTCCCTTGTTTCTTATTGAGGTCCACAAGCCCAGTCTTTTCGCAATTTGGGGGCGATCAAGAACAGCGCTGATTATGACAAATATCGGACAGGACACACTGAAAATTAGAGTTCGCGAAAACGACCGAGACCGAAGACGCAAGGGAAACGGTTGTTCAATCGCAAGGCAAGCAACAGCTATATTCAACGCTCCTTGACCAGAGACTGACCCTTTTTGTTCTTCCCATAGAGTATTCGAAAGAGCAACTCCGAGTCGGAATACCCCGAGCGACGACCCAGAACCGCCCCCAAGACTCCTCTCGCCTGACGCACAATGACCAGCTTCCTCGAGCGGATGATAAAAAGCCGTTGGTCTCCGGCGCCAGCGGCCATAAACATGTCCTTGGGAAG
>JARGOJ010001165.1 GCA_029210225.1 Planctomycetota bacterium | reverse complement strand
TCAGGTGATTGATGACACCAATCGAAAGAACATTCGCAAACGCAAACGTCGTATTCTTAGACGATTGAAAAGAAGAGTTCCTAGCCATGGAAAAACCGTCTTGGCAAAGAGGCGTCCCCGTTACGAGGTTTCCGACCGGACAAGTGCCACAAAGGTCGGTGGATTGGGGGCTGTCCATGCTTTGATTCTTCGTCTTAAACTCGCACGAGAAATTGATGATCGCCTCACTTTGTTGAAGCGCCATCAACCCTACTTTGAATCGGATCATGTCTTGAGTCTTGCTTACAACATTATCGCTGGAGGTAAGTGTTTGCAAGATCTCGATCTTCTAAGACAAGACGAAGCATTGATGGACATGCTGGGAGCTGATCGACTTCCAGATCCGACGACAGCGGGAGATTTTTCACGACGATTTAAAGAGCAAAATATCTACGAGCTTATGGATTTGGTCAATGACACGAGAACAAAGCTCTGGGAGTTGCAACCAAAGAGATTTAGGCGCGAGGCCGTCGTCGATATTGATGGGACTGTGGCAGGCACTTATGGAGAAAAGAAAGAGGGTATGGAGCGCAACCTTCACAAAAAGCTCTGGGGATATCACCCATTGCTTGTTTCCCTCGCCAACACCCGAGAACCACTCTACCTGATCAATCGCCCTGGAAACGTGACCAGCCATAATGGGGCTGCGGAGATCATTGACAAATCCATTGAGTTGTTAAGTCCGACCTTCGACTCAATTTTATTACGTGGTGATACAGACTTTTCACTGACAGTGAACTTCGATCGTTGGACTTCACAGGGAGTTCGATTTGTATTTGGATATGACGCCATGCCCAACATGGTCGCGTTAGCCAACCAAGTTGCCGATCGTGGTTGGCGTCGATTTGCCCGTAAAGATAAGCATAAGGGCGATAGTCGGCGAGAGAAGCGTGAAAATGTCAAGGAAGCAATCGTCGAGAAGAGAGGCTGGAAGAATCTTGTGCTTCAATCGGAGGACATCACTGAAATTGAGTATCAGCCAAAAAAATGTTCGCTCAATTACCGAGTGATTATCCTTAGAAAGAGAATATTGGAGAAGAAGGGACAGAAAGAGCTGTTCGAGCATTTTCGCTATTTCTTCTACGTGACAAACGACGTGGAGCTTACCGCAGAGGAAGTCATCAAAGAATCAAACGACCGTTGCGACCAAGAAAATCTTATCGCAGAACTCAAGGGTGGTATCGGCGCGATGAGACTGCCTGTGCACGATTTGTTATCGAACTGGGCATACATGGTGATTGCGTCGCTAGCGTGGACTTTCAAAGCTTGGTTCGGATTGACATTGCCCAAGCGGAAGGACCGAAGAGAAGTAGTCGCGATGGAATTCCGAAGATTTTTGAATTGGATCATTCTCATTCCCGCCCAGGTATTGAAAACAGGCCGTCAGATAGTGATCAGATTGCTTGGGTATTCGGAGAAAATCAGACTGTTGTTCAAGAGCTTGGCAGAGTCAAAGGCTCTTGAATTTACCTGAGTCTTGCCCGACCGCGATACAGGATCTCGATCGGGACGGTTTGACCAAAGAAATAGAAACTCCAACTCTAACTTTGACCGGAAAATCAGAATCACTCTGGGGGAAAGGGGGCGGTCTGCCTACAATTTCTGGCTGAAGTAGCTTCAGTGAAGTCAGTCGATCGCGCTTGTTTTAGGACTAGTCATAGAAGACGTCATTCGAGAATGGACAAGTATAAAAACATGTTGGGATCCCACGATGTCTCATTCATAGGAATGTGAGTTCCATTCATGGACATTGGATTGTAAAATTGACCCACTTCGGAGTATTCTCCTCAATGAACAATCAAAAGCCTATTAGGTTGTTAAGGACCAGCCCACCGATAATCCCCGATACGGAAAGGGCTCAGGCAGGTTTAACACCGAGGCGTTCTTAGCAAAATAGTGCTCTATTTCCCGCATCGCTAAAGAGGCTGATATCCCCAAGCTTGGTTTGCCACTGATAGCGACTGGCCGGGTTTATATGTCAGCAAACGCATTAAGGGCGACCGAAGCGCCACAGTCTTCCCATTCGCTGAGAAGAATCGGGAGACTCCTAAAAAAGCAGCCTCGGACCTCCCTAAGCAATCTGCGGCGTTTTCTCATCGCTCTGGTCAGTCTCTTCGAGTCGGTTTAAGTGATAGCGCCCAATCGCGACCATGACCAAGGTTGACAGTGTCGTAATCAATGCAATGCTGGCCCAAATATTCCAAACATCGAGCTCTAGCACGTAGGTCCCAATACTGAAGAAGAGAACAGGGAATACAATCTGTCTCGATAATCCCACCCACAATGCATAGATAGGTTTTTTCAGGCCCTGAAGGAGAGAGACTGTGACAAAGAGCGCGGAATAAAACCAAATCAGGCATGACGCAATCAGCAAATAGCTATTCCCAATTTCGACGACTGCCTCGTCATCGGTGAAGATTCTCAGCGAGAGATCTTTTAACAGGAGCATAGCGATGCCCCCGATGACCGCCAGGTAAAAGCCATAGCGTAGAGCGCAACGATAGACTTCTCGGACTCGCTCATAGTTCTTCGCGCCATTGTTTTGACCGGCCAGGGACAAGGTGGCGATGTTCAAGCCGATCGTCGGGAGCAGGAAGATCTGCTCTGTCCGAATGGCGACC
>JARGOJ010001164.1 GCA_029210225.1 Planctomycetota bacterium | reverse complement strand
GCATGATCACCCCAAACAACTTCTCGTCCGGAGCGCCGTTTCCATGTCTAGATCTTCCAAGTTATTCGCGATCTTCATCATCATGACCCTCAGTCTCGGTCCTTTGGGCTGTCGAACCCTCACCGTCGAGCAAAAACAAATCAAAGCTCGCCTCAAAGAGTGGCAGAACATCGTTGAAGACGCCGAGGACGACCCCAGCGAACGCGCCAAGGCATGGAAGTGGGCCAAAGAGCTTAATAAAGAGAAGAGCGCCGCCGTCCGCGCAGCCATAGTCCACGCCCTCCCAAAACTCAAAATTCAAAAACGCGAAGACGTCCGCAAGCTCGCCCTCGAAACCCTCAAGGCCGATCCCCATGGCATGGTCCGCCTCGAATGTATCGAGGTCCTCGCTCTCCATAAGAGTGAAGACGTCCGCAGCGCCCTCGCCGAGATCCTCACCAAACGCGCCAAAACCGGACTCCTCTCCGAAGACAGCGCCGAAGTCCGCGCCGTCGCCGCACGCTGCCTTGGCCAACTCGGCGACACCAACGGCGCGCTCCCTCTTCTTATAGGCATGAAAGACCCCGTCGACTGGGTCCGAGTCCAAGCCGAAAACTCTCTCCATAAACTTCGAGGCGACCAAGTTGGTCGGTCCTTCGAAGAATGGAAACGCTGGGTTCGCGAACTGGAAGAAACAAAAGCCCGCAAAGCAAAAGAAGAAAAAGAAGCTCGCGACCGCGCCGAGCAAAAAAAGGCCGCGCAAATCACAGCGGAGAAAGAAAAAGAACAACGCCTCGAAGAAGAGGCAAAGCAAAAAGACACCCCGAAAACACCAAAAGAATAAAGGTCACCAAAAAAAACCTGTTTCGTCACAGGCTTTCATGGAACCATCACGAGCGCATATTCGTAATGCTTGTTAAGATGGATCCAACCGATCGAAAATTTCTATTGCTGGCGGAGACATTATCCAAGGCCGTGCAGAGGGGACTTCGGTGAGCAACTCGATGAGACAAAATATTCATAGCGACTCTTTACGACTTCTAATTGAACGTCGTGCTGGTATCTACAGCAAAGTCGCCGCCCTCATTATGGACATTGAAGGCGCCATTAACCTCGATGACTGGGAACGCGCCCACTATCACCTCGAAGATATGCGCCGCATACTTCGTGTGGGCCTCGCTTTCCTCACCGACGAGGTATACGAAGAGCTCGAACGCATCGAAGCCACATGCTCTCTCGGCACCGGCGCGAAAAATCATCGCAAGCCCAAAAATGTCGGGGATCTTCGCGATCAACTACAACTCCTCCACGTAAAACTCTCAAGATCTCTCAAAGTCACCGACTTCCAAGATCTCGAAGACATCGTCGGCATGGACGTGCGCCTCAAACGCAAACTCAAAGCCAGCCGACAAATCCTCGCCGGCAAAGTCAAAGAGCGAGAAGTCGTCGAACAAAGCTGGGAATACGAAGGCAAAGCCCGAGAATTCCTCGCCCAAAAACAACCCAAAAAAGCTCTCAAAGCCCTCCTCCAAGCCATCAAGCTCGACCCCAATCGCGCCGTCTTCCACAACGACCTCGGCTACGTCTACGGCGTCCTCGGACAAGCCCACAAAGCCGTCGCCGAATACCGCGAAGCCGTCCGCGTCAACGAACAATTCGCCGAGCGACGCTCCGACGAATGGATGACCAGCTACTTCAACCTCGGCATCGCCCTCCGCAAACTCACACAAAAAACTTGTGAGGCCGGCGAACTCGAAAAATCACTCGCCTACAGCGAAGAAGCCATACGCTGCTTCGAAAACTACCTCAACGTCATGCCCACCGGCCCCAAAGTCTCTTTCACTCGCTCCGTCATCGTTCAACTCTCCGAACTAAGCGCGGTCCTCGAAGATAGACTCAGCTCCGAAAATGAAAACGAAGCCGCCGCCGAAGTCGCGTAAAATATCGCTAACAACGATAGAAAACCTCGTTCCTAACGACCCAGAGTCCCAAATACATCCCTAAGATGGAGAAAATCCACGGAGCCATAGTCGCAAAGCTCTGGCTCTTCCTTCCTCCCTTAACTTAATATAGACTCCTCAACGGGTCGATCTCGCGTCGACACCCAATGCAGGAGATACTGATGGCTCAACTGAAAATCTCGGTCGTCGAGAAATCAGAGAATGATAAGTCCCTCGTCGTTCTCGCCCTCACCGGTGAACTCGACCCCAAACCCGTCGACAAACTCAAACGACGCCTCGACAAAATCTCCGAACTAGGCTTCAAAAACCTCATCCTCGACATGGAACACACCAGCTACGTCAACTCCTCGGCGCTCGCGGTCCTCGTCAAATTTGCCCACGCCTTCAAGGCCGAAGGCGGCGGCATCGCCATGACCAACGTCAACGCCCGGGTCAAACTCCCATTCGAAATGCTCGGATTACTCGTGTTCTTCCAGTTCTTTGAATCCCTCGACGAAGCCAAAGCCGCTCTCCTCGATTCCTAACCCCTCACCGATTAAGTTCCTCTAGAGAAGGTAGCAAGACCATCCATATACGCTTTGTAGGCCGCTCCGACGTCGGACGCCGCCGCGCCCATAACGAAGACTCATTCTATATCTCAAACGATGAAGGCTACGGCATCGTCTGCGACGGCATGGGCGGACACCAATGCGGAGAAGTCGCGAGCCGCCTCGCCGTCGCC
>JARGOJ010001163.1 GCA_029210225.1 Planctomycetota bacterium | reverse complement strand
GACTTCTCTCTCGCGTTTAATCGGGCCACCGGCGAGCTTGACAGACCGCAGTGTTCAAGCTGCGAGAAAGAGTTGAAGGAAGTCGATCTGTGCCGCTCGGCGCACCTCAATTGTTCCAAGTGTATGGTGAGTTGTCGCTGCGGCACGGCCGTCTGCGGGGAGTGCGGCCATGAGGCTTGCTCTGTCTGTCAAAAAGAAACCTGCTCCCTATGTTTGGAAGAGTGCGGCCATTGCGGTGAGTCGAACTGTCTCGATCACCACAGAACCTGCGACGGCTGCAGTTCTCCTCGCTGCGCCACCTGCGCCCGATCTTGTAAATCTTGTGAGAAGACAGTCTGCCTTTCTTGCGGCTTGCTTAGCAAAGTTGGGGAGCTGGGGGAGAGCTGTTATTGCCGGGACTGCGGAACTCAGTGTCAATCTTGCGATTCTCTGCTTGCGCTCACCGATTTGAATCGTTGTGAAGTCTGTGGTCGAAGGTTTTGCTCGGCTTGCTTAGATATCGAGAAGAACTGCCGGTTCTGCTTGTTGCCCTCCGATTCCGATGCTTCTACTCCGGCTCCATGAAGTTCTTGCGAGACCTCTCCGTCTGGGACTCAGCCTCAAGATCTGAGCAAGAAAGCGCCGTTTTTCTTGTCGCTGAGCAATTGGGGTCGGACTTTCGTGTTCTAGATCGCCAGGAAATTGTTTGTGGTGACCAAGAACACTACGCTGTGGCCTTTCTCCACCAAGCCACTGAGATTGTGTTTCAGCTGATCCCTGGGGGCAGCCGTACGGTCTATGAAGGCTTCATTTCGGAGGCGCCGGAGCGCCGTCGGGTAGAGCCCTTTCTCTTGGCGCGTTTCCCAGTGACCAACAGAGTCTGGGAGCGTGGGACTAGGGGCGCGGCCGGGGAGGATGGCGATCATCCGAAGGTGAATGTTCAGCCGCAGGAGATCCTTGATTGGTTGGCGTCGGGGCCGAAGGGTTTTCGTCTACCGAGTGAGAATGAGTGGGAGCATGGGACCTGGGCTGGGACGAACAAACGTTTTTTCTGGGGCGAGGATCCAGACCCAAGATATTACTGGTACGACAAGAATGGTGGCGAGGAAACGCACTCGGTCTACGAGCATGAATCGTCCCCCAATGCCTTAGGATTAGTAGATACCCTGGGGCATGTTTGGGAGCTTTGCGCGGAGGGTCATGGCAGCGGTGGCTGTCTTTGGAGCCATGGATATTCCTTTGACTTGCAATTGGATCCGCCGCTGAAGGCTCTGGAGAACCTTGGTTTTCGACTTGCCTACTCCCTGAAATCCGATTCCTAAATACAATAGTTCCCACATCAATCCGCCTACGGGAAAATCAGGACAGAACGAAAGAGAATCAATGCTATACGCTGTCATTATGTCGGGAGGCTCAGGAACACGCTTCTGGCCTCGTTCGCGAACCTCTATGCCTAAGCAGTTGCTCCCGCTGGTCAACGGCCGATCTTTGCTCGAAGAAACTGTGAGCCGAGTTCTACCGGCGATTCCTGGGGATAACATTTTCGTCATCACCAACTGCGCTCAAGGAGAGGAGACGCGGCGGCAGCTTAAGGGTCAGGTTCCGGCGGAGAACATTATTTTGGAGCCGGTCGGGCGCGATACAGCGGCTTGCATTGGCTTGGCAGCCGCGCTTTTGAAGCGACGGGACCCGGATGCTGTGTTGGTGGTGCTCCCGGCGGATCACCTGATTAGCCCTCGGGAGCGCTTCAACGAGTTGATTCAGCAAGCGGCGACTCAGGCGACTCCAGGGCGAGTATTGACGCTCGGGGCGCGGCCCAGCTATCCGGCGACGGGCTTTGGATATATCGAGCAGGGGGAGATCCTGGAGAATTCGCGAATTCCTTTACATGCTGTTTCGACCTTTAAAGAGAAGCCGAAGTTGGAGTTGGCAGAGCAATATGTCGCGGCGAAGAGCTTCCTCTGGAATTGCGGCATCTTCATTTGGCGTGCGGATACGGTCCTTGACGAGCTTCGTAAGTCTAAGCCAAGTCTCTTGAAAGACTTAGAAGTGATTGCGGAGCGCTTCGGCGAGGACGATTTCGCCTCGGTTTTAGATGAGAAATATCGGGGCTTAGAGAAGATCTCTATCGATTATGCGGTGCTTGAAAACTGCCAGTCGATTGGGGTTTTGGCCATTGACTTTGAGTGGAATGACTTGGGGTCTTGGTCGGCGGTTGAGACATTGCACGAGCCGAATGACGAGGGCCATCGAGTTTGGGAGGCGGAGCATATCTCGGTCGATAGTGAAGGCTGCTTCATTGTTGGGGACGGGAAGATGATCGCCACGGTTGGGGTGAAAGATTTGGTTGTGGTGCAGACCAAAGATGCGACCTTGATTGTCCACCGCGACAAAGTTCAGCAGGTGAAGGACGTTGTGGGTCTCTTGGAGGCGAAGGGACGAGAGGATTTACTTCGTTGAATCGCGCTCCTGAGACTTGGAGGCATGAAAAAATAGAAGGAAGGCGGGGAGACCCGCCTTCCTTCTTGCAGTTTAGCACTGCGAATGAATCATAGATTGTTAGCGGAAGGCCTTAAGCTCACTCGCCTGGCTTTGACTCTGGCTCTTTCTTGGGCTCAGCGTCGCCTTCTTTCTTGGGCTCAGCGTCGCCTTCTTTCTTGGGCTCAGCGTCGCCTTCTTTCT
>JARGOJ010001162.1 GCA_029210225.1 Planctomycetota bacterium | reverse complement strand
ACAAGGTGAAGGTCAACGTGCGTCGTGTCGGGGCTGAGGAACTCGAAGAGGATAATGCCTCGCTTGACGAGATCTTCCAAGGCGTGCATGGCATTCTTGTGCCCGGAGGCTTTGGTAATCGGGGCATCGAGGGCAAGATCCAAGCGATACAGTATGCCCGGGAGAATGAGATTCCGTTCTTTGGAATTTGCCTGGGAATGCAAGTCGCGACGATTGAGTTCGCGAGGAACGTCGTGGGTCTTGAGGGCGCTAACTCCGGTGAGTTCGATAAGACGACCGCGCACCCTGTGATCGATTTGATGGATGATCAAAAAGAGGTGAAGGACAAGGGCGGCACGATGCGCCTGGGCGCTTATCCTTGTGATTTATTGCCGGGGAGCAAGGCGCGCGATGCCTACGAGAGCGACCGCGTCTCCGAGCGTCACCGTCATCGTTATGAGTTTAATAACAAGTATCGAGATCAGTTCGAGGAGAAAGGGCTGGTCTTCTCGGGCTTGTCCCCTGATCGCTCGCTCGTTGAGATTGTTGAGCTAGAGGATCATCCTTGGTTCATGGCCTGTCAGTTCCACCCCGAGTTTCAATCGAAGCCCACCGAGCCTCACTCTTTGTTCACGGGCTTTGTTGGGGCGGTGATCCACTGTAAAAATCAGAAGACCTCGTGTTCTTTATGATGGATATTTGTTAAATCCTAGAGCAGATCCCGGACGTCGGTTCCTACACAAATTTTCGCGTTGCTGTGGGCTCTGGATATTATGAAGGGCCATGTAGGGGCACACGCCACCGGGCGCCCGGCCTGTGTTTGCCCGCCTATGGATTTGGTTTGATTCCCAGACAAACAATAGATCCATGGCAAATAATAATTCGAGGGCGAACAGCAATTCTGAGGGCAGACACAGGGCCGGATTGCCGGACCACTGCCCCTACACATCCCTGGCGTTGCTGTGAGCTCTGGGTTATATGAATGGCCATGTAGGGGCAGACGCCACCGGGCGCCCGGCTATGTGTCTGCCCAGGATAAATTTGAATGACCGCGACCTTTAAGAGCCGATTGAAAGAGGCCCAGGAGAGTGTTGAGGCTTGCTTGAAGCGGGTTCTCCCCGCCGAGTCAGAGGGCCCCGGAGAGCTGCACCAGGCCATTCACTACAGCATGTTCGGCCGCGCCAAGCGCGTCCGTCCGGCCCTGTGCCTTTGGTCTTGTGAGGCGGCTGGGGGCGATCCAGAGCGTGCTTTGGAGATGGCCGCGGCCCTTGAGATGATTCATGTTTACTCGTTGATTCACGATGACCTCCCAGCCATGGACGACGACGATATGCGCCGTGGACGGCCGTCCTGCCACAAGCGCTTTAATCAATCGACGGCCATCCTCGCGGGGGATGCTTTGCTCACTGAGGCCTTCGCGGTGCTCGCCGAGGCTTATTCGGAGGATGGCCTCTTGGTTCGAGACTTGGTGAGGATGCTCGCTAAGGCCGCTGGCGCCTCAGGCATGGTCGGTGGGCAAGCCTTGGATATGGCGGCCATGGGCGCTCATGATGCTCTCAGCGCCGAAGAGAAATTAAAGGCCCTTGAGCGCGTTCACGCCTGGAAAACCGGTGCTTTGCTCCTCGGCTCAGCGCTGTGCGGCGGACGCTTGGCGGGGGCCTCTGCGGATGTGATGGGACGCCTAGAGACTTATGGTCGCTGCGTTGGTTTGGCCTTTCAGGTGACCGATGACATTTTGGATTGCACCGTGAGCAGCGCCGAGCTTGGTAAGACTTCGGGGAAGGATGAGGCTCAAGGCAAGCTGACTTACCCCGGGCTATTAGGGCTCGCTGGAGCGCGAGAGAAGGCCGATACGCTGCTTTCGATGGCTCTTGAGGCCATTGCCCCTCTCGGTTCGGAAGCGGACGCTCTTCGCGACCTGGGACGTTTCATCGTCGACCGTTCGCTTTGAAGCTTTTGAGGATGCGTTCTCGTGTCTTTTGCGGAGATGGCTGCTGGGACGCTGAAAAGAAATGAAAAAGGCAAGTTCTAAAAGTCCCTAAGATGTTGTTCTTAATGGCTTTATGGTGTCTTTTCTTTTTTAATTCAAGGGGTCACAAATGGGCCGTGACTATATATAATAATAATGAATACAGATTGAACGATTTTTAAAGACTCGATGTTCGGCTTTGGTTCGGGCGTTGGGTTCTGTTGCAAGATATGGGTTTTGAGGAGTGTTGATGTCAGAGAAGAAGCCTAAGGGTAGCTACGGTGAGGGCGATATTAAGGTCCTCAAGGGAATTGAACACGTTCGTAAGCGTCCGGCCATGTATATCGGCGACGTCAGCGAGCCAGGCCTCCATCACCTTGTGAACGAAGTCGTGGACAACTCGATTGATGAGGCCCTCGCTGGATTCTGCACGCAGATCGAAGTCATCATTCACGAAGACGGCAGCCTCTCGGTGGAAGATAATGGCCGGGGGATTCCTGTTGGTATCCACGCTCAAAAGAAGCGCCCCGCGGTCGAGGTTGTTTTGACGACTCTCAACGCTGGAGGCAAGTTTGACAAGGGGTCTTATCAGGTCTCTGGTGGTCTTCACGGTGTGGGTGTGTCTTGTGTGAACGCCCTCTCTCAGTGGATGGAAGCCGAGGTTTACCGCGAAGGCAAGATTCACAAGCAGCGTTATGAGCGCGCTGTTCCCAGCTA
>JARGOJ010001161.1 GCA_029210225.1 Planctomycetota bacterium | reverse complement strand
TAACTAAACTACCTAAGTCCTTCCTCCAATCATTAAAGAAGGGACCCTATAAGAGCTTGGCCCACGCAGGTTACCTGATTCATATTAGTCGCTTCAACGTGGCTCTAAAAGTTCTCTCGGAATTGAAGATCAGTGACGGCGACTCAGAGCTGCTGGCCTTTCAGGCATACATGAGCGGGGTTTGCTACGACCGACTCTATGACGGGGAGAAGGCGATCGCGGCCTACAAAAAACTTTTTGATTTGAAGATCCCTCCTGGCCTCTCGGATCTCCATTGGAATGCAGCTCGCAGGCTTATCTTACTTCTTAGTCTTTCAGAGAAATTGGACGAACTTAAGAAGGTGGTCCTTTCCTTGCACCGGACCGAGAAACAACCGGGGGGGCGTAAGGCGCTGATCGATTGTTTGCTTATCCTGCAAAAAAGTTACCGCATTGCGACGTTTCGGGACCGGCGATTCGAGTCCCAGCTGCAGAGATTGAACAAGTCTTTGCGCGCCTATATTGATGACCCTCGCGTGCGAATACTATTGAGGATTGAAGAGAAACCAAACGACCGGCTTGACGACGTTCCAGACAGCCGTCTTAAACGAAATTACCTGCTCTTTCGGGAATATCAGAATGAACAAAAAAAGCCCGGTTTCACTCGACACAGAGTCGAGCTGATCGAGCGTTTCGCGAAGGAGAGAGCCCTTGGAGAGAGCCGCGAAATGCGGACGCTACTGCGATATTTCAAGCTTGGTCGCGGTTTTTGGAATAATACTCGACGAACCAAGAGAACGGCTCGCAAAGCGGAACATCTTATCCGTCGTCTGCTGTATTCCCACCCTTTTGAGACGACTGGATACTATTATATTCAACGAGGGCTCATACAGCGAAACATGGGGGGAGCCGCGTCACCCTTTGCTCTCGCGGCGCATGTACTAGATCCCTTCAATCCAATGCAGTCCGAGTTCAATGCGGTCCTTGCCGAGAACTCAACAGATTCAATCCGCCATTTGCAAGCTGCGGTGGAATACGACAAATTCGCAGGTCGGGACGCCAGGGACAGGGCTCGGGTTCATTGCCTTCTGGGGCGGCTGTATTTCAAAGGAGGAGAGAGAGAAAAGGGCCTTCTTCAATTTAGAGAAGCCGACAGACTCAATGTAAGAGACGCCGCGATTCTCAATTGTATTGACGAGCACGCCGATCAATTGCAGTGGCGCAATCGAATTAAAAAGAAGAAGACCTCTCTGCTTCTGGCCTATGAATGCCTTGACGCCGCCTGGCGAGGAGTTCAGAGTGCTGGAAAACCGTCCGTCGAGGCCCTGCGTCGCCGAAACAAAGATCTTACCGTTGAAGATCAAGAATTAGCGGCCGCTTTGGTCGAATTTGTCGAGGCTCGCCCTTCGGCGCCTTTAACGGACTCCTTGGCGAGAGCGATCATTGAAGATCCACCGATGGTCGAGGCGTGGTGCCTCTCCCTCATTCCTTCCAAGAATGCTCCTGACGCAGAGAAGTTAAGATCATTGCTAAGGGTCTGGCAAACTGAGCGGGAGACCACGAATCCCTCTGATGCAGCGACTTTGACTCTCGCCAGTCAATGGATACATGCCCTCGTTTCCGGTGGAGCTTATCCTGATTTATCAAGAGCGTATCAAGAGGTCTTTGCCCACTTAGAGAAAAAACATCCAGAGGGCTATGGGGTGTTCTTTCTTCGCACGATGGTCATGGCCCTGGAGGGCGCGCTTGCCGATGCTGATCTTCGTTTGGAGCTTGTGAGCGCAGCGATCCCTAATCCAGAGAAAGAGGGCGTTAAGCAGATTCTAGAGCGGGCCAAAATCAATGCTGGAATGTCCCGACCTTGGTTTTTTCCTTTGGCCTGGGGTGCCTTGAACCTGGAGCTGAGGCGCTTGTGTCTATTGAAACTCGGAAAACAGTCAGAGGCCGCTGAAATAGCAGACGAACTAAAAGACCATCCTCCGTTCAAAGAACGCCCCTTTGTCAAAGCGTTGCAACAATGCTTCCGTTGAGTGGGTACAGCGTCGCTTCGCTAGGTTTTATGAGAAGATCATTGAGAAAATTGGAGAGGATTTAGAGGGCTTGTGTGAATGAGATCCAGCTCGCCGAACTCCGGCGCCGATTGAATCAGGATCCAGAGAATGATGAAGTTCGGGCGAGGCTCTATACCGCGCTTCTTCGCTCTGGGGAGGTCTTTGAAGAAGGCGTCGAGATGGCGGCCTTTCATGGTGACCCTGTGGCTATCTCAGTCAGGCCAGGGAGCACTTTGAGTGTTAAAGACGTTCACGATTTGGAGATGATTTCGGACTTCCCTGTCCGGCGTCTTCACTTTGAAGACCTGGGCACTCTAAAAAATGATGATCTCCGGCATCTCTCGAAGCTCCCTCTGACTGATTTTTGCATTAAGGGCTGCTACAGCCTAAGTGACCCGTGTTTGCAGTATTTAAAGGATCTCCCTCTTGAGAGTCTTGAACTCTCTCATACCAGTAATTTTTCTGGAGAGAGCTTTGCCGATTTGAAAGGGCTGCCGCTGCGTCGGCTGATTCTCACTAAATGCAGCTACTTTTTAGGTGAGAGCTTGGCTCACCTGGCGAGCTTCCACGACCTTGAAGAGTTGGCATTGGGAGGGATCCATGCCTCTGAGGATTGTTTAGACCTCATTAAATCTC
>JARGOJ010001160.1 GCA_029210225.1 Planctomycetota bacterium | reverse complement strand
CCGTCCTCCTCCTAGGAGAACCATTCATGATTGCCACGACGACCGAGACATTTTGGAAAGACTTACACTCGTTGCTTCAGCGCTTCATTCGCAGCCGAGTTCGGGACGAGAACCTGGTGGATGATCTCATCCAGGAGACCTTCCTTCGAATACATAAAAATCTGGCCTCTCTCAAGGACCCAAAAAAATTGAGTCATTGGGCGCTCACGATCGCTCGCCGAAGCATCGCTGATGCTTTTCGAGCACGTAAGCATGAGGGTCTAAAGGAAGAACCAATTAGCCAGATTCGCGAACAAGCTGTCGATCAGGAGCTTTTTGACTGCGTGACGAAGAGTCTTCTGGCGAGCTTGCCTGAAAAATATAGAGTGGCCATTCAGCGTGTGGAACTTGATGGCCTCAGCCAAAAAGCACTCGCCGACGAGCTGGGCCTCTCGGTTTCCGCAGCGAAATCAAGGGTTCAAAGGGGGAGAGCGTTGATTAAGAAGACGCTCTTAAAGAGTTGTGAGTTAGAGTTTGATAGCCGCGGGAGCGTGATCGACTACTACTGTGAGCCCGACAAATGCGCGCTCTTGTGCAATCCAGAGTCTTGACAATACTCAATGAGCTAACATTGAAATTGGAAAAACGAAGGCTGCCAGGCTTTAACGCTTGGCAGCCTTTCGTCATATTATCTAGCAGCAACCACAGCAGCCACTACAACCACCACACCAACAAGCACGGAATTGAGCGACCCCAGAAATTGACGAAAAGATACTAGATAGCATTTTATTTCTCCTTCAGAATAAACGGAATTGTTTGTCTGTAAGGAAGTCGTCAAAGTGGGGGAAAAGACGCAGACATCTTTCAATAAATTTCGCGACATTGCATCCTCCGGGCACTGGAGACTATCGCGGACTCCTGTCCAATCAACAGTCTAGCTCTGATGGAGCGCCCATTGGTCACACTCACCTGATCATTTGTTTGGCTGTGTCTGCATAAACGGGCATAGCGCAAATGTTAAAGACGAGACTTTATCGTTCCCTAGAAGTTCTCTATACCCTGAATTCGCTTTCAAAGGATGACATTCTTCTGCCTGTATGTGAAAGAATCGTAGGTAAGGCCACGCGATATATGAACAACGAGGCTTTTTGCTGACTGAAATCGAGCAAGAAACTTTGACTCCGCGATTGGACTCTCGCAAGTCTTTAGTTCCATTGTAGTAGAGCCCCTCTTATACTTTAGGGGCACGTGCCGTTGGGGAGTATCGAAGATTTTGTGATGAAGGGTCTTGCCATCACAACCAGGATTGAATCGGTCGGAGTTTGGGATGAATTCGAATTCGAGGTCAGGGGGACACTCTGATCGATTCTTAGCCATTTTGCTGGCGATTTCATTGACAGGAATTGGTGCTGCGCTCTACTTCCTTTTATATACTCCAACTTTCCCCAAGGCCTCTGAAACTCAGAGCGAAAACAGAGCCAATAGTCTTCAACGCAAAAGCGTTGGAACTCAATTGGGGCTGCTCTATTGGTCGAACACCATTGAAGGCCAAGTCGCAATGCGCAAAGGTCTTGAGGCTGAGCTCTCGAGAATCAATGAAAAGCGAAGAGCCGCTGGAGAACTTGAGATTACAGCAACGGTCTACGTTGCTGGCGACGGAGAAGAGGGGAAAGCGCGTCAAATTGGCCAGATGAATCGGCTCATTGACGCGAAGGTCGATGTTATTGTTGTTCAACCCACCGACAACGCCGCCCTCGCCACTCCTCTCCTTCGCGCCAATAAAGCCGGAATCCCGGTGGTCGCGTTTGATCAGTACATCAGTAAAGGAGATCTCGTCTCTTTCCTTACCTCCGACAACTTCTCTGCAGGCTATGAATGCGGAGAATACCTAGCCTCACGCTTCTCTAAGGAAAAGACGATTCGCGTCGTCTTGGTGGAGTATCCACATGTTTCGAGTACAGTGGAGCGAGTGAATGGCTTTCTAGACGCTCTGCGAAAGCGTGGTCAGCGCTTTCAAATAGTTGGAACCTATCAAGCCGTCGAACCGGCCGGTGGTTTAGCGGCCGGCAAAGCGATTCTCAAGGACTTTCCGAAGAAGGAGTCTATCGACGCCATCTTTACCGTCAATGATGGTGGAGGATTGAATGTTGTGGAAACTCTCTATGGAGCGGGGCGGACGGAGATTCTCGTTGCCACGGTGGATGGAGATCCACGATCGGTTGAAAATATTCGCAAAGGTCGCTTGACTGTTATTGACTGCGCCCAATTTTGCGGTGGTTTGGGGCGAGAGTCAATGAAAGTCGCAGAGCTTATTCTTCGGGGAGAAGACGTGCCTAAGCAGATTCTAATTCCAGTGTTCCCGATTACTGTTGAGACTGAGTCGCTATACCATGGTTGGAATTCGAAGATACCGGCGCCCTTCGATAAGAGTTGGACAAGCGATAGCGTCCGATGGACTTGGAAGCTAAAGAAACAATGAATTCCAAGATACCTAAAGTCACTCATGCTCCTCAGCGCTTCGAGCATTCCTTAGTCTTAGTCTTCGGCTCCATCATTCTACTCCTCTCTCTCACACTCCTTGGCAGTGGCTGGGTCTACTTCTACGGCGTTGTAAACAAGAGTGAAGACGACCTCGCAGCCATGCTTGCCCGCGCCCTGAGCACATCAACAAATAAAGTAAGCTTCTC
>JARGOJ010000082.1 GCA_029210225.1 Planctomycetota bacterium | reverse complement strand
TCTATGAGGGCATACGAGGCTTAGAGAGATTGGTCGAAGACGACGGCCCAGGAATCGACCCAGGCATTCAAAACAAGCTCTTCACGCCCTTCTTCTCCACAAAGAGCCAGGGAACCGGCCTTGGCCTCGCCCTTGCGCAAAAGATCATTGACGCACACGGTGGGGATATATCTTATGAGAGTATGGAAACTGTGGGGAGCCGATTCCGCATTCGACTGCCCCTCACAAAAACGCAAGAAGAAGAGCCCTCAAACCCATCTCAAAACAGGCCGTAACTCGAGGTATACGTGGCAAAAATTCTCATAGTCGACGACGAAGAGAGCGTGTTGAGCGTCCTTCGGATTGTTCTGAAAGGCTCCGGCTACCAAGTCACAACTGCGGCCACAGCCCAGGCCGCTCAGGATCTCTTTCAACAAGAGCAACCCGACCTGGTCCTCCAAGACATGCGCCTGACCACAAAAACCAGCGGCATCGACTTGATGAACTTCTTCAAGCTCAAAAACCCAAACGTCCCCGTCATCATTATCACCGCCTACTCCAACTGGGATAGCACCCTCCTCGCCATGCGCGAGGGCGCCTACGACTTCATCAAAAAACCCTTCGATAACGAAGCCATACGCGAAGTTGTCGCACGAGCCCTCGCTCACCGAGACTCGAAAGAAACCTCTCAAGGCAAACACAACAACAACGCCACCGAAATCCTTGGCAACAGCCCGAGAATGCGGGAAATCCTCGGCATCATTAACCGCGTCTCCGAGACCGACTCCACGGTCCTCATTACCGGAGAGAGTGGCACCGGAAAAGAGCTAGTAGCCCGCGCCCTTCACTATTGCTCCGGCCGCGCCACCCAGTCATTTATCAGCGTCAACGCCTCAGCCTTCACCAACGACCTGCTCCCCAGCGAGCTCTTCGGCTACGTCAAAGGCTCTCACAGCACCGCCCACAAAGATAAACAGGGTCTCATCGAAGCCGCCAACAACGGCACCTTCTTCTTCGATGAGATCGGCGACATCCCCCTCGATATGCAAGTCAAACTGCTCCGAGTTATGGAAGAGCAAACCTTCTTCCAAGTCGGCGGCACCGAAGCCCGCCACGTCGATGTCCGTTTCATTGGCGCCACCAACAAAGACCTGCTCCAAGAAGTCCGAGAAGGAAATTTCCGAGAAGATCTTTACTACCGCCTCAACGTCATTCCCATTCAACTGCCGCCCCTCCGAGAACGCAAAGAAGACATCGAGCTTCTCGCCTCTCACTTCCTCGCCAAATACTCAAAGAAAGTCGGCCGCGAAATCTCGGGCATCTCAGAGAACGCACGTCAGCAACTCAACCAATACGACTGGCCTGGAAACATCCGCGAACTTCAAAACACAATCGAGCGCTCCGTCATTCTCTCCAGCACAAGCACCCTCGAAAAGATCCTCGTCCCCTCCGCCTCTCAAGCGATCACTGTCATCACTCCTCAAGCTTCCGTTCCCGAGGCAAACACAAGCGAAGGAGCATCCACAAGCACCTTCACGGGGGAGAGTCACTTTCGAGTCGACATGAACGACGAAGAATTCAGTTTAGAGAATCGACTGGAGCAAATCGAACGAGCCTATATCATGGCCGCCCTCGACCGAACCAACGGCCACCTAACCAACGCCGCCAAGATCCTCGGGATCTCCTTTCGCTCGATCCGCTACAAAGTCCAAAAACTTGATATCAAAATCTAGCCCAGGCCCTCGCCAAAGCCATACTCCGGAGTCCTTCGTGTCTGAAGAGATCAAAAAGATTTACGTCCGCTATGATGAAGTTGCCCTCAAACGCGGCAGCCGTGGGCATTTCGAGAAGAAACTTAAAAAGAACATCTCTCGCCTTGTTGGCTTCAGCCAAGGGCACATCCAACGCATCCGAGGACGACTTGTCATCAATATCCCCGACGGACACGATGGCCGAGAAACAATCGAACGCCTCAAGCGCTGCTTTGGACTCGCCAAGATCAGCCCGGTGATTACCGCCAAGCCTGACCTAGAAGACATCATTCAGACGGCCATCTCCCTCGCAAAGAAGCACGTCGCCCTCGGCCACAAGACCTTCAAGATTGAAGCGCGCCGCGCCAACAAACAGTTCCCCATCAGAAGCCCTGAGATCAATGTTGAAGCCGGCGGCCGGGTCCTCGAAGCGGTCCCCGAGCTTACCGTCCAAGTCCGTAAGCCCGACTTTGTTATTCGCATCGAGATCTTCGCCAAGGACGTCTACCTGTTCAGCGAGGATATCGCTGGTCCCGGAGGTTTGCCGACCGGCGTCGGTGGACGCGCCATGCTCTTGCTCTCTGGGGGCATCGACAGCCCAGTCGCAGGCTGGCTGACCCAAAAACGAGGCCTCCACGTCGACGCCGTCTATTTTCACTCCTTCCCATTCACCGGGGAGAAGACCAAAGAGAAAGTCAAAGACCTAGCGTCCCAGCTTGGACGATCCTCCCCCGACCCTTTTCGTCTCGCCGTCTGCTCCGTGACGAAGATTCAAAAAGCGCTCCAAGAGACCGTGCCCGAAGCTTATTGGACCATTATGTTGCGACGCTTCATGGTGCGTATCGCCGACAAGATCGCTCAGGAACACCGGCACTTCGCGCTCGTCACCGGGGACGCCTTGGGACAAGTCGCGAGTCAGACCCTGGAGAATTTGGATTGCTTGGAGGGAGTCGCGAGTCGAATGATTTTTCGCCCATTGATAGGCTTCGATAAGAAAGAAGTCATCGAAATCGCACGAAAGATCGACACTTATGACCTGTCGATTCAACCTTATCCAGATTGCTGCACTCTGTTTGCGCCATCCCATCCGGTCACCCGTGGGCGCCGCGAATTGTGCGAGAAGCTCGAAAGAGAACTTGACGTTGATGGATTAGTCGCCGAATCCATTGCGGGAAAGGAACTCCACAAGCACACGAATAAAGAAGGAATGATAAGGGTCGAGAACGCTGCGGAGGTTATCCTAGAGCAGGATTCTCCCGAGCAGTCGGAAACAAATGACCAAGCTCCGGAGAAAAACGAAGCCAACAAAGTGAACTCGGACGAATCGAAGCTTGACGTCACCCTCGCTGTGAAGTCAGACTCAGGAAACCAAGACGAAGCATCTTGAATAAGTAGGAAGCGTTGTGGCACGGGCAGCCCAAATCCTAGACAAGATTCAAAACTCCTTTCGAGAGAACCCGGTCCTCGAAGTGGCTGATCGCCGTTATGTTTTGGGAGAGAAACCCATTGCAAAAGGGGGAATGGGCCTCGTCTATGCCGTCACTGTCGAAGGAAATACAGCCTTCCCTTTCAACGTCTACGACCGTAAACGGCGGCTCTACCAAGTTGAAGAGACCCTGACCAAAGCGGTCCTCAAGATCCCCTTCGCCGATCAGGAATTCGCCCGACAAGCCATTCGCACCGAGCGTGAAGCCCTCGAACGTCCAGCCCACCCAAACGTCGTCCGCCTCCTAGAAGTCATCCAGATTCCGATTGGTGGCGGGGAGACCATTGACGGCCTGGTCCTAGAGCGCTTGCTGCCTTCGCCGACCGAGTTGTTATCCACCGGTCCCCTTGAAGACCGCACAGGCACTGATACAGCGACCGCCATAGAAATGCTGGCCAACCTCCTCAAAGCCCTCAACACCATTCACTATCACAAGCGGATTTACCTCTGCGACATCAAGCCACTCAACATGTTGCTCCGCGTCGGTTGGAGCGCTCCCGACGCCGAAGCGGGGCGCCCCCGAGATGAATATGTCCGGCGTCTCTCCAATGGGGATTTGCAGTGGGCCTTCATCGACCTGGGTATCGCCGTCCCGAGAGAAGCCGTCAACTCTAAGACAAAGAGCTTCATCGGGTCGACAGAGTATTCGCCCCCTGAATCGGTCATCGATTTCATCCTCAGCGAGCGACGAGATGTCTATTCTCTCGTCGCGACCTTCGCTGAAATGCTTACTGGAAAGAAGCCCTACCTCACAGCCTTGCTCGACGCCAAGCGAAGATTTCAAGAAGCTATGGAAAAGGCAAAGAAGCCCGGAGAAAAGAAAAAACTCCTATCCCGACGTGGCCGCATGGCCTTCGAAGCCGTTCGTGATGCCATGAAAGACGGCGTCGCTCCCTACGACTACGACAAGGTCCTCAACGCCTTCCAAAGCTCCCCAGAGTGTTCAAAGATCGACCAAGGCTCCCTCGATAAAATGACCGTCGCCCTGCAATCGGTCTTTGAAGAAGGCCTCCACCCCGATCCAAAGCAACGGGCAACCGCCGACCGCCTCTTCCAAATCATGAGAACGCCCTTCGCCATTAACGCCCGAGCCACGGAATCTTTCCTCGACGACTACTTCATGGTGCGATTCCGCCAAAACATCCTCCCAAGAGCCACAGAGGTCATCTCCAAAAAGGACAACGCCGCCTATCACTTCACAGGTCTCCCCCAAGAGACCTTCAACGGTTACTTCGAAATGGCCGACTCTCAAGCAATAGCCCCCGGTCCAGCCCCGGTCGACGACCTCGCGCCGCTCTTTCAGACGATTTTCGAAGGAGAGATGCCGAATGCTCGGGGCTCCGGTCAACAAGCTCCCGCTGGTCTCGACGAAGACGTCGGTGGCTTCGAAGATGGCTTGGTCTCCCAGGCCGGCGATGCGATGCTATCCAGCAACTTCGCCGATGCACCTGGACCGGGCTCTGGCTCCTACCCCATCCGCGACATGGCTCCTCCTCCACCGCGCCCACCGACGGGACGCATGCCGCGACCAGCGACCGGGCGCATGCCGCGACCAACCGGACGACTTGGACCGCCTCCTGGAGCAGGACCCGGCTCAGGCTCCTATCCCATCGGTGAACCTGGATCTGGCTCTTATCCCCTTCGAGAACCAGGTTCCGGCGCCCACCCCATCCGAGGACCCAAAGGACCACGCACAGGACGACTTCCCCGCCCCGGTCCCGGAGGCCCTCCCGGCCCTCGTGGGCCCAAAACGGGTCGGCGCCGGCGAACGACGAGCGGTGGGATGCCCCGTGGACCACTCACCGGGCGCATCCCCCCTGGAGGTCCCGAACCCGGCCCACGACGGGGCCCTCCTGCTGGCCCTCCGCCAAGCCGTGGTCCCGCGAAGCCAGGCCCACAAAGGCCTCCAACTGGGCGCATCCCTCGCACGCCGACAGGACGCATACCGCGTCCAGCGACCGGGCGCATGCCGCGACCAACCGGGCGTCTCGGGCCGCCTCCCGGAGCAGGACCCGGCTCTGGCTCTTATCCCATCGGTGAACCAGGATCGGGCGCTTATCCTCTCCCAAATCCAAGTGGCGCCCCCCCCATTCCTCGTCCTAAAGGGCCCGGACACAAAGCTGGTCCTGGGCCGCGTCCTCGTCCAAACACCGGGCGTATGCCCCCTCGTCCGGGCCCTCAGAGGGCCCCCACCGAACGTCAGAGCCGCGAGAAGCTCAATAAACGCCTCCCACCTCCGGGCAAAAATCGCCCCCCAGCTCCCTAAATCTGTCATTTCAGCGGATCTTTTTTTCAAATGAGACGTGTATCAAGACAGAGAAGCTGTATCCTTCTGTCCCTCTATAAACGTGGACGCAAGACTATGGTCTGGCGATGACCCCTCGGTGACTGCAATAGCGTCCATTTTGAACAGGGAAAACGGAGGCCCACCTTGCGTATTAGTTCCGAAGATCTGAGCAAGATCCTCGCAGAAATCAAAACAAGCGCTAAGAATCTACGAGTCCGCTCGATTTGGCAGGACAACGATCAACGTTATGGTTTCTACCTCGTCTCCGACGAAGCGGAAAACGACCAACAGCGCCTCGTTATGGATGTCAGCCTCCACCAGGAGACCGGCCGACTCACTCTCTGTCCAGCCGGTCCAGTCGATAAGAAGGTCGTCAAAGAACGGCAAAGACAAGGTAACAACGTCCTCAACAACCTTCGCAAATACCTCGAAGATGCCCTCATCACCGGCTTCACACAGGTTGAGAACGAGCGCATCATCCTCATCGATTTTGACGCGACTCGCGACGATGGCCTGGAAGAAGTCGCTAAGCCTCGCCTCGCCATCGAGTTGACCGGGCGCCGCACCAACCTGGTCCTCATGAACGAGCGCAACATCATCCTCATCGTTCACCGCTACGGACGAGGTCAGGGAGGGCGCGATCTCGTCACCAAAGAGATATACACCGTCCCCGAATTCAAAGGCAAAGCCTCGGAAGCAACGGAGCTCACCGCCGAAAAACACGAAGGGCTCCTCGGTCTCAATCGCAAAGTCTTCGAGATCCTCGCCGGGGACGAAGAAGAGGCTGAGAATCAGAGCCACAAAGGTCGCCTCGCCAAGGCCGGGCGCAAAGGTCTAAAACGCCTGAAGAGCCGCCTTAAAAAGCTTGAGCGAGAACTTGAAGAAGCCGACAAAGCCGATGAGTATCAACGCTGCGGCGAGTTGATAAAAATCCATCACGGCCAAATCCCGAAGGGCGTGAGCAGCTTCAAGGTCATGGATGAATTCGAGGACCCTCCCGTTGAAAAAGAGCTGAAGCTCGACGGTAAAAACGACCTCATGGATCAGGCAGCGGCGCTATTCAAACGAGCGAAGAAGCTCCGCCGCGGGCGCATTAACATTGAAACACGCCTCGGGCAAAGCGAAGCCGATGTCGAGGACGCAGCCGAGCTACTTGAGACCCTGACGATCGTCGAGGATGACGACGAAAAAGAGTTGGCGCGCATCGAGCAGAAGCTCAAGAATCTGGGCTGTGGCTTACCCGCTGCGTCTAAATCGAAACCACAAGTTCAAGAGAATCAAGGCCCCCGACAATTTTCTTCCCAGGACGGCCTCACCATCTTGGTTGGTCGCTCAAACAGCGAAAACGACAAGCTCTCCCTGCAGATCGCACGAGGAAATGACCTGTTCTTCCACGTTCGCGGATCTCCCGGATCCCACGTCGTCGTTCGCAAGCCAAAAGAGAAATCGGTGCCCCTAGAAACCCTGTTAGACGCCGCTGTTCTTGCGGTTCACTATTCTAAGAGGCGCGGCAGCGGACAAGCCGAAGTCAGCTACACACCTTGCAAATACGTGCGAAAACCAAAGGGCGCTAAAGCCGGTCTAGTTCAAATCTCGAACGAGAAAACACTGCGACCTGGGGGCGATCCGGATAGACTCAAAAGACTTCTTGCAAGTTTGCAAAGGAAGGATGAATCCTAAATGAGCACCATTAAGAAACTTCTCATCTTCATTACGATCCTGGCCCCTATGGCCATGGGTTGTTCCTCGACGGAGAATCGCATCGCGACGACTGTTGAGTTGGAGAACGACGAATATCCGATGACCATCGGAGAAGATTACGACGCATTCAAGGTCGCAAACTTTGTCAAGAAGCGCACCGAGTTAGCCCGCCGTCTCTGGGAGCAAGAACGCCTCGACGACTGCATCATGGTCTTGCAAGCGCTGGTGAAGAACATTCCTTCTTCCATTCGCAATCGCTATGACCTGGGAATGATGTACTTTCAGCGAGCGTCACCGAGCATCAAGAAGCACAACCAGCTCTCACAACAACTCTCAAAGCTGGCTAAGGATGAGCAAAAAGACTCCGCGGAAGTTCTTCAGAGAGAGCTCGCTGGTGTCTATAAAATATTGCAGGGTGACTGCCAGCGGGCCCTCGATCAATTCACGATCTTCAGCCGCAACATGCCTCAAGATCCTCGCCCCGTCGATATGATGTGGCGTTGCCAATGGGCCCTTGAAATGTATGTCGACGCCTCCGACAACCTCCAACGCATGATCAACTGGGAAGGAGTCCTCGAAGACAACCAACGAAATGACTACCTCAAGATCCAAAAGATCCTGCGGGAGTATATCTTGCAGACCGGTCAGAGAAATCGCCGAGGACTTCGAAGCCCAGACCGAATAAACCCTCCGCGATAAACAACGTCTTAACTTGGGCCCTCTGTTTCTGAGCGCCAAAAGACCAGGAGACGATGACGATGCCATCAAGCCGCCCCCTTATTCTCGCCAGCCTTTTCCTCGCAACCCTGTCTCTTATAGGGACCGGCTGCTCATCCACCCGCGCTGGCGACGAGTATTTCACCCAAGGCACCAAGAGCTGGGAGTTGGGGAAAGACGACGACGCCATCAAAGCTTACTCTCTCGGCCTCCGCAAAGACGCGGAACATGAGCAAATGCGCCTCAACCTCGCCCGGATCTACTATGAGAGAGGCGAGACTCCCTATCTCCAAAACCGCCGACTCCTGAAGCAAGTCGATGCCGCCGAAGATCGCAAAGACATGAAAGCTTCAAGCCAGCTCAAGATCCAAGCAGACACTCAACACAAGCAAGCCGAAATCCACTACCGCGCCTGCAACGAACAACTCGACGAACTCCTCGCCAAAGCCGAAAAACCAAAGGTCGTCGCTCACGCCGCCTATCTTCGATTCCGCACAGCGCTGTTCTTTGAGGATTGGAAAGTCGCGAAGAGCTCGCTCCGACAAGCAATCGATAAGGGAGGCCTCGAAGGTACCCGAAAAGCAAAATACGAGAGCTTCCTACGCCGCCTTGAAACAGAAACTCCCGGAGCGCTCATAAAAACCGACGACTCCTAGTCCGCGGCTCATCCTTGCCCTCCCTGCCAAAGCACGAAAGACAAGAGCCTCTGGCCTAGTGCTCTGTCATCCTTAAATCCATGGGCTCTGACTGCTCATTAGGCCGTGAATGAGCAGCCAGAGACCCTATGAATTTAAGAATGCCAGAACACTGGTTATGACTTCCTAAAGCTGCGGCACCGTTAATTTCTACAAGCTCGAAAATTGTCTTTTGGCTCAACTCGGCTTGGTGTTACTATTTCATTGAATATAAGAGTTTATGAAAAACCGGGGAGGTTTGGGATGGCACTCAAAGCCGTCAAGACGATCAGCAAAAAAGACATCGTTAAGACTGTCGCTGAACGCAATGGCATGACCACAGGGGATGCCGCGAAGATCGTCCAAACCTTTCTCGATCAAGTCATCGAGACTCTCAGCGAAGGCCAGCGCATCGAATTCCGCGAATTCGGCATCTTCGAGCCGAAGATCCGCAAGGCTCGTATCGGTCGCAATCCCAAAACCGGCGAGACCGTCAAAGTCCCCGAAAAGGCCGTCGTCTCCTTCAAGCCTGGCAAGGTCATGAAAGAACGGGTCCTCGACGTTCACCTACGCATCGGCAACTAGTTCATCCCGGGCAGACACAGGCCGGGCGCCCGTGGTCCGGCACCCCGGTGGCGTCTGCACCTACATGGCCACTCATAAAGGTTAGAGCCCGTAGCGTTGTGATGGACCCGTAGGGGTCGACGCCACATAGTCATTAGCCTAGTCTAGAGCCCACAGCAACGGGATGGATCGGTAGGGCGGACCGCATGTCTGCCCTCAGATTCATTTTTCCTCGCTCACACTTCGACCGTCGCCCGTTCAATCCAGGCTCCAGCGAGGACGTATTCGTCCTTTTCGTCGTAGCAGACAACGGCTTGCCCAGGGGTGATGGAGCGCTCGGGGTCGTCAAAGCGAACCGCAAAGCGATCCTCGGAGATGCCGATCATAGTGGCGGCTTGAGCCCCGTGGTTGTAACGAATCTGAGCGAAGCAACGGCGCTCTTCGTCCTTGGCGAGAGGTTCTAGAGAGAGCCACTCGGCCTTGGAGGCGACCAGGTCTCGTTTGAGGAGTTCTTCGGCGTCACCGAGCACGACGTTGCCCGATTCAGGTTCGATGGCGACGACGTAAACGGGTTTGCCGAAGGACACTCCCAAGCCACGACGTTGACCGATGGTGAAGCGATGGATGCCCTCGTGCTTGGCCATGATGGTGCCGTCCCGGTCAACGAAGTTTCCCGGGATGACTTTGGGGAGCTTGCCATCGAGCCAGTTTCGGTAGTTATCGGGGACAAAGCAGATTTCCACGGAGTCTTTTTTGCCGGCCACCCTTCGAAAACCAAACTCTTCGGCTAACTGTCGCACTTCTGGCTTGGTTAGTGACCCAAGGGGGAAGACGGTGTTTGAGAGCTGATATTGCGAGAGCACGAAGAGAACATAGGTCTGGTCCTTATCCCTATCTTTTGGGCGATAGAGAGTGAGGCGACCGTTCAGCTCGTGAACCTGAGCGTAGTGACCGGTGGCGACCGCCCGGGCTCCGACGGACTTGGCGAATTCAAGCAAGTGCCCGAACTTAAGGAGTTTGTTGCATTGAACGCAGGGGTTGGGGGTTTCTCCCATGGCGTAAGCTTCGACAAAATAATCCATGACGCCTTTGAATTCTTCCTCCATGTTGAGCGCATAGAAGGGCATACCCAGGGAGTCGGAGATGCGCCGGGCGTCCATCGCGTCTTCGACGCTGCAGCATCCTTGTTTTTCACCGGTGGTCTGAGCCCCTGAGACTCCAGAGCGCATAAACAGACCGATGACCTCAAAGCCTTGTTGTTTGAGTAGGGCTGCGGATACGGAGGAGTCGACCCCGCCTGACATAGCGCAGACGACGCGTTCTCCGGGTTTTAGGCGATTGATTTCGTTCATGGGGAAAAACTCCTGAGGCTTGCTTCTATGGTCGTCAGTATATATTTATCCTTAGCTGAAAGCGGCATTTGGACCGTATAGGATTGAGGGGATCCTTTCTTCATGGCGACATATTGGTTGAGTCTTACTGTTTCAAGCCTGTATTCCTTGGTGCTCTTTGGCCTCGCCATCTTGGGCTCTCATCGCTTGATTATGACGATTCTTGCGTGGCGGGGAGAGCGAAAAACAAGCCCTCTTCAAGCGGGCCTCCCTGAGAATGCGCCGACGATGCTTCTCCAGTTGCCCCTCTACAATGAAGTCTCGGTGATTGAGCGCTTACTCGATGCAGTTGAGACGCTCCGTTATCCGAGAGAGAAGCTCATCATTCAGGTTCTGGATGATTCGACGGATGAAACGGTCGAAGTCGTCAAAAAGAAAGTCGAAGAGCTTCGCGCTCGGGGCTTGCCTATTGAGCAAATCCGTCGGGAGCAACGGGTCGGCTTTAAGGCCGGAGCCTTAGCTTATGGTCTGACTCTCTGCAAAAGCGAACTCGTCACAATTTTTGATGCCGACTTTGTTCCCGAGGCCGATTTCTTCGAGAAGGCGATCCCCTATTTTCATGACGCGAGGGTTGGGCTGGTCCAAGCTCGCTGGGGTCATATCAATCGGCGTCAGTCGCTTATGACACGTCTACAAGCCATTTTCTTAGATGGTCACTTTCGCGTTGAACAGTGGGCTCGCAGCGCCACAGGGCGCTTCTTCAATTTCAATGGCACCGCCGGCATCTGGCGACGTCGAGCGATTGAAGAAGCCGGAGGTTGGGATGGGGACACTCTCACTGAAGACCTCGACCTCTCTCTGAGGGCCCAATTGCTTGGCTGGCGCTTTGTCTATGTGGACGAAATTTGCGCCCCAGCAGAGCTTCCCCCGTCGATGATGGGCTTTCGTGGTCAGCAATACCGTTGGGTGAAGGGGTCGGCGGAGAACGCCCGAAAGCTACTTGGGATCATTTGGCGAGCCCCGGATGTCGCGCTTAAGGCCAAGATTGAGGCGACTTATCAGCTCTCATTGAACGCCGCCTATCCTCTTGTTTGCTTGCTCTCATTGCTTAGCGTCCCCCTCGTCGGCTTTGGTTTGCCCATCGCTGACTTTGACATCTTGCTGGATATCGGCCACTTGCTCATGGTCTTTTTGGCCTCGGGTTCGGTCTGCCTTTTTTATGTCTTCTCTCAACGTAAGAATGGCCCCTGGGCCATGCTTCAGGCTTTCTTGCTGCTGCCGTTCTTGCTCTCGTTTGGGATTGGCCTCGCGCTGATGAACGCGCAAGCCTATTTTTCAGGTTTGATGGGACGTAAGAGCCCCTTTGTGCGGACCCCCAAAGAGGGCGACAAGCGGAAGGTTTACCGAGCAGACAAGGGACACCTGCTACCGGTTTTAGAGATTTTAATGGGGTCTTATCTGCTCTATGGAACCTGGTTGGCCCTGGTCAACGCCCGCTACTTTGCCGTTCCCTTTGTGACTTTATTGGGGGTTGGCTTTCTCGGCTTTGGATTATTGACCTTGTGGCAGGACATGGCGAACCGAGCTAAAAGCCCAGCATAAGTCCCTATTGATCGATTTAAGTCAGGAGTTTTTCTGGACCTTGACGATCGCGGCGTCGATCGCCTGAATCAGCTCGACGTTCTCACTGCTCTTTTCAGACTGAACCGCGACTCGACACTCCCGAAGCTTGGTCAGGCCTGGTCCACCGCGAAAGTTTGACAAGGCCTTGGCGGCCTCAATCCGCAGGTTGTTGATGCCCTTCTTCTTAAGCACATTACCGAGGTTCTGCAGCGCTTTTTCTTGCAGGCCTTTGCGGCGGGCAAACTTGCCAAGACAATAGATACCGGCGGAGCGGATATCGAAGGGTTGCACGGAATCAGTCGCCGAAGCGGCGAGGTTCAACATTTCTGAGTCGACGGAGATGTTTGCTGCGCCCCGGAGCAAGGCCCCGCAAAGCGCTGGTTCGGGCTGACCGGTGGAGCCATAGAGCTTCTTAAAAGCATTAAAGAGCGCAATCTGCACCCGGGTGTCTTGAACACCCACAAGAGCCTTCATAGTCGCCTCAAGGGTTTGCCAGTCGCTCTTCGCCAAGGACTGGTTAAACGCCTTGATGACGGCTTCGACATTTTCCCGGGGTTTGACGAAGTTCTTGACGGTGAGGATGTCTCGCTTCCGCTTCCCGTCGCTAACAACCGCAAGTTCACGGTCCATGGCATTTCTCAGCTCAGTTTTGATGGTCTCAGGGAAAATCCGATTGCGATTAAAGTTCGGATCCTGAGCAATAGGGATGAGCAAAGCCAAGACGTGAATACATCGATCACGGATTTGCTCCTCAACCTGCTCCTTCGATCGGTTGAGCTTGGGAACGTAAGCGCGAGCAGCGCGGCGGCCCTCTTGAACTTTCTGTGGGACTTCTCGATTGACCGTATCTAGGAAACCTAGGAGGTAGGGGACCAAGGAGGGAAGCTGCTTCAGATCTTGAAGAGTCGTCTCCCAAACCACGTCAAAGTTCCGCGTTGAGACAAGCATACTCGAGGCCGCGATACCACGGCCATGACCGATTCCACGGACATAGACGTCGTTGACCATGACCTGAACTTTGGCCTCAGGAATACCGATGACTTTCGGCGGAGGCGTCGTAATCGGCTTCGGCTTGTCTTTTCCCTCTCCATTTTTCGCTGGGGCCCCACAGGCCGTTGCGATGAAGACAGAGAGACATAAAATTGAGAACGCATAGTGTTTCATTGAGGAAAGCCCAGTTATTGACAAGGACGTCGAGAACCAAGTTCATACTACATGCTTCCAAGCCATCAATAAAGCGGGGTTTGCAGGTTATTCCCAAGTAAAGCGGGTCTCTGGCCACGACTTTTTTCCACTTTTTTTAAGCGACCCCCATTCGAGCGACCCAGGAGAGCCCCTCTCCCCATTCCTTAGCGGACAATGCAAGAGAAAGCACAGTTCCAAATCAGCGCTTGGGGCATTCTGGTTCTGCAAATCACGCCCATGCCCCAAATTCCTTGGAAAGTAGGGAGGTCAGGGCGATGCTCTGTGAGAAAAGTGATAAAAAAACCGCCTTTACTCTTGGGTTATGTTTGGGTTACATTCAAGTTTGTGTTTAGGGTTCTTTTCGCCTCAACCTCATCCTCCATTTTTCAGCGCCCAAGACACAAGCCCCCAATCTATGACGCAGCTCTCAGCGGATCTCAACCTTCTTTGAATCGTGTATCCCATCCCAGGAAGACTCAGAAAGCATTTCGAATATGGAACCCACCAACATTGAAGTTATTGGCGCCCAAGAACACAATTTGAAGAACATCACCGTCACGATTCCCAAGAAGCAATTTGTTGTCTTCACGGGACCCTCCGGTTCGGGGAAGTCATCACTGGCCATCGACACCATCTATGTTGAAGGACGACGCCGCTTCGTCGAGAGCCTCTCCGCCTACGCCCGTCAGTTCCTCGGTCAAAAAGAAAAGCCACGCTTCGAGAAGATTCACGGCCTGTCCCCAACCATTGCCGTTGAGCAGAAGTCCGCGTCAAGCAACCCACGCTCCACGGTCGGGACCATCACCGAAATCCTCGACTACCTCCGCGTCCTTTACGCTCGCTTGGGAGTCCAGCATTGCCCCGATTGCGGCGACCCTGTGTCACGGCAAAGCGCTCAACAAATCGTCAATTGGATCGCCGGCTTACCCCTCAAAACCAAAGTCATCCTCCTCGCCCCGATTTTTCAAAACCGCAAGGGAGAACAAAAAGATGTCCTCGATCAATTGCGACGTCAGGGTTTGGCCAGGGCGCGTTTGAACGGCGAGATCTTTGCCTTAGATCAGAAGAAGAACCTCAATAAGCGCAAGAAGAACACCCTCGAAGCCGTCATCGACCGCTTAGTGGTCAAGAAAGACATGGGCGCCCGCCTCACGGACTCTGTCGAAACGGCTCTAAAAATTGGTGATGGCCGCCTCATAGTTCATATCCCAGACAAGAGCGACACCATGCTCAGCGAGCGCTTGGCCTGTGAGACTTGCCAGCGATCCTTCCCCGACTTAAGCCCTCAATCTTTCTCTTTCAACAGCCCCCAGGGCATGTGCGCCGACTGCAATGGACTCGGCCATAAGCTTGAGATGGATCCTCGGCTCATCGTCCCCGATGACACAAAAACCGTCGAAGGCGGCGCCATTTCGATTTGGTCAAACCGCCACTCCGAGAGTAAGAGCTTCACCTTCGGGATCATTCGAGGCTTCGCAGAGGAACATAAGATCAACCTCAAAGTTCCCTGGAAGAAGATGACCCAAAAGAGCCGCGATCTCATGCTCTACGGCAGCAAGAAGAAGATCTCCGTCAAGCTCAAAGGCAAGCGCTTCTCTGGGGACTATGTCACAGCCTTTGAGGGCATCATTCCCATGCTCCATCGGCGCTTTCTACAGACGTCCTCTGAAGGTATGAAGGCTTACTACTCCAGCTTCATGTCGAACAAGCCCTGTGATGGTTGCAACAGCCTCCGCCTCCGCGAAGAGAGTCGTCACGTCTTCATCGCCGATCACTCCCTCGCCGACCTCTGCCGACACTCTGTCCAGGAAGTCGCTGACTTCTTCGAGGTCCTCGCCAACGAGATTGAAGGAGAAGAAAAGGCCATTGGTGGAGAGCTGTTAAAAGAAGTCCGCGCACGCTTACGCTTTTTGACGAACGTTGGCCTCGACTACCTCTCCCTTAATCGCAAAGGTCCCACGCTCTCCGGCGGAGAATCTCAGCGCATCCGCCTCGCGAGCCAGCTAGGTTCGGAGCTATCGGGTGTTGTCTATGTCCTCGACGAGCCCTCAATTGGACTCCACGCTCGGGATGCGATGAAGCTCGTGGACACCCTTCACCATCTGCGAAATCAAGGGAACTCGGTGATTGTGGTCGAACATGATCGCGACACCATCGAGGCCGCGGACTGGGTCGTCGACTTTGGACCAGGCGCCGGCCGCAACGGCGGCGAGGTCACCGCCGCCGGACCTCCTCAAAGCCTCGCCAGCAATCCAAAGTCACTGACAGGACGGTATCTCTCTGATGAGTTGGAGATTGAGCTTCCTAAAAAGCGCCGGAAGATCAACAAGTCAAAGGTTATCGAGATAAAAGGGGCTCGGGAGAACAACCTCAAGAACATCAAAGTCTCGTTTCCTCTGGGGGCGCAGATTTAGCGGTCGTTGTAATGACGGCTCACGGAGGCTTTGAGACTGCGGTT
>JARGOJ010001159.1 GCA_029210225.1 Planctomycetota bacterium | reverse complement strand
TATGCACGCCTTTCATTGACTCAGAACCTTTTCAAAATCTATGGATCCGTTTTTTTTTCGCGGTCACTGCAGTAAGCCCTCAAGACGCGTCCCACCCATGAGGCTTTGCAAGTGAAAGGCCTTTGATCACAGTGGCATCGTTCGATTTCATTCTTTCGAGAGGTGCTTCATGACCCGCAAAACTCAAGACAAATGGCTTGCTCTTATTCGGCAGTTTCAATCTTCAACTTTATCCTTAAATGCCTTCGCTGATCAGCAGGGTCTTAATCCCAATACATTCCGCAATTATTACTATCGACTCCGTCACTTGGTCGAAGAGCCTCTGAGCTTCCTCCCCGTAGTTTTAGAAACGAGTAACCCCTTTCTAAATCACTCCGTGGTCTCCATTCAGCTTCCTGGTCCGATCACTTTGCAGCTCAGCACGCTTCCCTCGCCAGAGTATCTCAAAGAGCTTGTCGTGGCTCTGAGGGAGGTCTAAGCATGTTTCTCCCTTCGTCCGTCAAGATCTTCCTGGCCTCACAGCCCGCTGACATGCGAAAAAGCCACCATGGCCTCTCCAGCCTTGTGAGGCAGCACTTCTCTGAGCCCCTTATCTCCGGACATCTCTTTGTCTTTCACAACAAAAGAAAGAATCGGACGAAGATCCTCTTCTATGATCGCGGTGGAACGGTTGTCTACTACAAAATGCTTGAGCGTGGCCGCTTCAAATTCCCAGAGACGAGCGATCGAAAGGGGCCCATCCAATTGAATAGCGCCCAGCTCAATGCTCTCCTGGCCGGATTTGACTTCTCTCAACTCAAAGATCAAAGGCTCTGGCTACCCTACGCCGGATAATTTTTTCAGAGAGGGGATGGACAAAAGGCTCCCAGGCCAAATATCATCTTGGCTATGGGACCACCAAACAACGAGCATGATTGTGACTGGCAGAAATATGCGCTTCATCTCCAAAAGGAAAATGAGTCGCTCGCAAACAACAATGCCGAATTGATTCGCGCCAATGAGAGTCTCAAGATTGAGCTTGGGGTCCACAAAAAACACCGCTTTGGTCGGCGAAGTGAAAAGTCAAATGCCCCTGGCTCTGCTAAATCTAAGAAGCCAGAACTCACGGAAGAAGAGAAGAAAAAACGCCGTGAGCGCGCGAAAGAGCGCCGGAAAAACAATCGCGCCAGTCGAAAGAAGCTTCCCGCTGAACAAGAGAAGCTCCTGGTTGCTCCCGAAGACCAAGTTTGCAAACGTTGCGGGGACTTCGCGGACTTTGGGGAAGTCACAAACGGTGGCCGAGAAACAGAGATCATTGAACAGACGATCAGCTCACTCAAGCGGATTGTTTATGAGCGCCAAAAGCTGCGCTGCAGGAAATGCAAGAAAACTTTCCTGGAAGCAAAGCCGCCGGAGCGAGTCTTTCCAGAGTCGGAATTTGGTCCTGTTTTTGTCGCACGGATCATAGTCCACAAGGTGCTGGATTCACTCCCTTTCTTTCGCCAAAGGAAAATGCTCTTTCGAGAAGGACTCTATATCAACGACAACGTTGTGGGAGACCTGTTTCACAAGGCTGCAAACAAACTCCAGCCCATCTATTTAGCGCTAAGATCTCTGGTCAAAAAGTCCTGGCTCATTCTTGCCGACGAAACAGTGCTCAAATTCCTTCAGCCCCCGATTGACCAGATAGACAAGAAAAGCAATCGAGGCTACGCCTGGTGTTTTTTAGATCCAGAGAATGGTCGAGTGATCTTTCAGTATGACCCGACCAGAGATAGTCAAATCCCCACGGAATTGCTGAAGGACAGCAGCGGAATTCTCGTTTGTGATGGCTATAGCGGCTACAACATTGTGGTCAACAGCTATGACCGAGAGCGAGCCGGCTGCTTGGCTCACGCCCGGCGTAAATTTGTCGATCTTCTGGAATCTGACTCTGATATCGCTCCTGCAATCGTGGCACTCTTCGATGCCGTTTATGAAGTCGAGGTCAAAGTCGCAGAGGTCCAAGATCAGATTGGGGCGGCATTCCATCTCGAAGCTCGACAACTTCAGTCGTTAAAACTATTGGAAGACATTAAGAAACAATGTGAATCCACATTGAAAACCGGCATTGCGCCGACTCATCCATTAGCCAAAGCAATGAACTACTTCCTCAATCAATGGCCGCATTTAATTAAGTTTACAGACGATGTCCGAATTCCTTTAGACAACAATTTCTGCGAGAGAACACTGAGGATCGTTGCGCTTCTGAGAAAGAACTCGCTTTTCGTAGGAAACGCGGAAAGTGGACAGAGAACGATGATGCTCTTGAGTCTGGCTCAGAGCTGTGTTTTTCAAGGGATAAACCCGACCGATTACTTTACAGATGTCCTGATGCGAATGAACAATCCGCCTGAGGATCTAAGCGAATTGCTTCCTGAGAATTGGAAGCCGCCACCCAAAGAAATCTCCGCTTAATCTCCCCAAAACCGGAAAATCCGATCTTTTTTGATCGGAACACGGTTTCGGCTGTACGACTTGAAAGTAAAGCCTTTACCGAGACTTCCATGTCACAGGTGGGGCGCGTCTTGAGTGCTTACCTTTTAGCGAAAGCGTTTGATTTGTTTTTGAGACATGCTCGTTTGTTAACTCGTTGCATTGGTAGTGCGTCTATTACATTCGACTCATTATCGAATCGCTTCCAATTTTTATTTTCGT
>JARGOJ010000081.1:14763-15778 GCA_029210225.1 Planctomycetota bacterium | reverse complement strand
GGAAGTCCTCAGATTCAGGACAGATATAAACTTCGGTGTTATCGATGTATCTATCGGAGATCAAAGCGCGGAAGACTTTAGAGACGTCGGTCGTGTCGTGAGGCATCTCAGCTGATTTTATATGGGGAAAGGCCTGGTGTTCCGTCGAGTGTTGAATGAACGCAACTCCAATGGCTCGCAGGTTTAGGGCGCAGTTCTTTTTGTAGGATCTTTCCCCAAAATAACATTGGGTCGGAGCGAAAAAACTGGCGGTCAATCCAATGCTTACGATGATGACAAACAGCTTCGCGAGGGATTGTCTCGTCTTGGAATAGTCATGTTTCATTGTTACTTTCTTTTCTTAGCAGCGGGTCTGCTTACTGAAGAAGGTCGTTCCATGCGGAGTTTGGAGGACGATATCAATCATTCCATCTAGAAGTTTAGATCCTCGAATGAAAGTGTCATGGGCATTGAGCAGAAATAGAGAAAGAGCCTGAGTGAACTCAGGCTCTTTGCTGGTCAGCGATATTTGGTGACGCTTTCAGCGCTTACTTTCCAGAATATTTGGAAGGGTCAAAGCTTCCCATGTGGAGTCTGTTAGCGAGGCGTTGGCAAAGATCTTCTTCGGAGGTCTTCACGAATTCAACGTGGCCGTCAGCGTAGAGGACATTGAATCCGTCGGAGTGATTCCCTGTGACGTCGGCGCTTCCGTTTCCGGATTGGGCGACGTCGTCGCCTTCACGGACAGCTTTATCGGCGCTGAGCATGGTGTCGCTTCGAGTGTGAGCCGAGCTGGCGCGGCGCTTGAGATAAGTGTAACTAAGCTGACTGTTTTGAAAGACGTCAGGGTCGGCACCTGCAAGGTTTGGTCGTTGGTTATTGCCAGAAGGATCCGGGGAGCCCCATTGGAATTGCTTGGGGTTGTTGCGAACCGCGTCGCTCATTTCGATATGGAAGTCTTCTGAAGAGGGACAGATAAAGGCTTCGGCGTTATCAATGTATTTTCCTTGAACGAGTGTTCGGTAGACGTCGTTAA
>JARGOJ010000081.1:13372-14739 GCA_029210225.1 Planctomycetota bacterium | reverse complement strand
GTATTGAATGAAGCCGAGGCCAATGCTTCTCAGGTTGTTAGCACAGGCTTTCTTGCGAGCTTTCTCTTGAGCGTAGAACAAAGCTGGAGCGGTTAGACTGGCGAGAATACCAATGATCGCAATGACAACAAGTAATTCAATGAGGGTAAATGCGGACATAGATTGGCTGCGCTTCATGGATCTTCTGCTTCCCTGAAGTGAGAACGATAGCGCTCTCAGACTCAGTCTTTGGGTTGTGTTGGTAGTATTGTGAGGTAACTGCTTTGCAGTTGTGTGTTGATTGGTGATTGCACTGAATCAACGTCGTTGTTACTTAGCTATAAACAGAAGTCCCGGGATTGTTCATTTATCCACGAACTTTTTTTCCTGAGCGATTGAAAGTGCGCTGGAGAATTGTATTGCAGACCTCTGAAGTGCGCCTAATCATTGAGCCGGGTTAAGCCTAGTTTTTTCATGCGACTTTGCAGCGTGCTGGGTTTCAGTCCGAGAATCTCTCCGGCGCCGCCAGGGCCATAGATCTTGCCCCTGGTTTTGTCGAGGACCTGACGAATGTATCGGCGTTCGAGATCGGCGAGGCTTGGCCAGTCGTCCATTCCTGTATTGGGGGCCGAGCTTGGAGCTTTCTTGCGAGCGCCTCTTCGGCCAGGGAAGTCGATCTGTAGCTCTCCGTGGGGGCAGAGTATTGTTGCGCGTTCGAGGACGTTTATGAGCTCTCGGATGTTTCCTGGCCAGCTGTGTTGACTGAGTTTTCTCAAGGCTTGATCGCTGAGGGTCCAGGGGCCTCGCCCGCTCTTCTGCGAGAGTTTTTCTAGGAGTGTCCGTGCCAGGGTTGGGACATCTTGAAGGCGTTCGCGAAGGGGTGGCAGTTCAAGTGGGAAGACATTCAAGCGATAGATGAGGTCTTCGCGGAAGCGTCCTTCAGCGATGGCGTTCTCAAGGTCGACGTGGGTCGCGGCGATGATGCGCACGTCGACTCGGATGGTTTGGTCGCTCCCAACGGGTTCAAAAGTCCCTTCTTGGATGACCCTGAGAAGTTTGGCTTGGGCGCCAATGGGAAGCTCGCCGATTTCGTCGAGGAGAAGCGTGCCGCCGTTGGCGACGGCAAAGCGCCCTTCGCGCTTACGGTCTGCGCCAGAGAATGAGCCTTTTAGGTGGCCGAAGAGCTCGCTCTCAATAAGGGTTTCGGGGAGGGCGGCGCAGTTGATTCGGATAAAAGGATGATCTCGCCTGGGGCTCCATTCGTGGATGGCTTGGGCGAGGACCTCCTTTCCTGTTCCTGTTTCTCCCATAATAAGGACCGGGGCGTTGGTGAGGGCGACTTGTTTGGCTTGATGGACGAGCTGAACCATTTCGGGGCCCGAGGATTG
>JARGOJ010000081.1:0-13362 GCA_029210225.1 Planctomycetota bacterium | reverse complement strand
CGGGGCTGTTCCCATGAAGCTCTTCCTTTAATAGGCGATATCGTTCTTCAAGTTGGTTTTTGTAGCGATTGAGGAGGTTGTTTTGCTTGGCTTCGGCGATCGCGAGGGCGACGATTTGGCCGTACACTCCGGCGATTTGGAGGGTGCCTTCCGGGTAGGGACAGCACTCGGATCGATCGAAGGTGAGGGCCCCAAGGGTTTGGTCGCCGGCGAAGAGGGGGACGACCATACAGGAGTGACCATGAGGCAAATCGAGCACGCCATCATAGGGGTCACCTTCGGAGCCAGCGTGGTCATGCTCTAGGAGAACTCGGGCCTCACGGGTTTCAAGGGCGCGGCGAACACTCGGAAAGTCGTCGAGGGCGATGGTGTGCGCTTGAATCTTGTCGTTCGCGAGTTTTCCTCGGGCGCTGAGGACCCTGAGTTGTCCCGATTCTAGCTCTAGGACGGCCGCGAGGTCGTAGGGCACCAACGACTTCATCGAATCGAGGGCGCGGTCGAGGAGGTCGTCGAGGCGCCCTGGAGTGGCTGCGAGCTGGGTTAGAGCGCCCAGGTCGGTGGTGAGGTCGATGAGGTCCATAGTCTGCTGTCCTGCAGTTGAGAGGGTGCGCTTGAATCCTCAAATGATGCCAAAGAATCGCCGAAGGCGGGGAATAAGCTATGCGTCTTTACGCAATTGCTTGCTCTGGACCTTGTCTCGGGGGCATTCTTGAAGGCAGTCCGCCCCGAGTGCAGCGGCCAGGAAGGACTACTTGTTGAGTTGATGCTGGATGTATTGGATAAATTGAAAGAGTTGATGGTTATCGATAAAGCGAAATGACAGGGCTTCACCAAAGGAGAGATCCTGTTCATTGAGCCGATGAGCGACCTTCGCCTCAAGCTTTGTGTCGCCAAAGTAAGTCCCATTGGTCGATCCGGTGTCTGTGATATGCCAATCGTCCTTGCTCTCTTTTGTGGTGAAGTAGGCGTGAAACTTTGACACTCGGGGATGGTTGATCACGATGTCATTGTTGGCCGAGCGCCCGACCGTGATCATATGAGTGAAGAGGGCATCGCTCTTCTTTCGAACGAAGAAGACAGCCGAGTCTCGTGGGTCAACACTCTGCTGCGGAGAGTTGACCGTGCCGACAGCCGTAAAGAAGCCGGCGTCTGAACCAGATTGAGTGATAAAGCTCTGTTGAATGAGAAAGGGGCCGGGATTATGAGCGATGAATTGATCGGTGGAGACTCCTTGGCATTTGATGGCTAAGTCTTTGAGAGAGATCACATTAGGGTCGGAGCTGAGCTCCGCGCTGATTAGGTTGAGGGAGGGCAGCTTTTTTGCGTTTTCATCGCTCTCATGGGGGAGAGAGCTTGAACGCTTCGTGGTGTGCCCCTGGGGTGGTGGGAAGGATGGAGGAGGGAGTTTCTTGAAAAGTGGGTCTTCATTCGATGCCGACATTATTTTGATCGCTTCCCTATTCATTTATTGTCTTTGTGTTAGCACAAATGAATCGCGCCTTTCAATGAAAATTGGGGAAAGCGCGAGGCGAAACGCCGATTCCAATTCAGGACATTCTGACCTCTGAGTTTGCTACTCGTTTGAGTTGATTTTGTGTGAAAAAGGAGAAAATGAATTTGGATTTTGGCGTAGTCATCATTATTCTCCCTTACATAACGAATGAAACAGCTTACGACTCAACTGAATAGAGGATTGGATTTATGACTAGGAAATTATTGGCTTTGCTGGCGCTTTCCGCCTTCATCTCCTTAGGTTCTCCAGCCTTGGCCCAAGAGGCCAAGTCTGCTAAGGCCAAGAAAGCTCCTTCTTGCTGTGACAGCAAAAAAAGCAAGCTTGCTGCTAAAGCAACGAAGTCTTGTGACAAGAGCAAGCTCGCTGCTAAAGCAACGAAGTCTTGCGACAAGAGCAAGCTCGCTGCTAAAGCAACGAAGTCTTGCGACAAGAGTAAAGTCGCTGCTAAAGGCGCCAAGAAAGCTCCTTCTTGCTGCGACAGTAAAAAAGGCAAAGTCGCGGCCAAAGGCAAGAAGTCTTGCGATAAGAGTAAGCTCGCTGCTAAAGCAACGAAGTCTTGTGACAAGAGCAAAGTCGCAGCCAAAGGCGCTAAGAAAGCTCCTTCATGTTGTAAGTCTAAAAAAGGCAAAGTTGCTGTGAAAGGCAAGAAGTCTTGCGATAAGAGCAAGGCTGTCGCCAAAGCTGCGAAGAAAGCTCCTGCTTGTTGCAAAGGCGACAAAGCCAAGGCTATCGCTAAGTCCAAAGCCATCGCTAAGTCGAAGTCCATCGCCAAGTCGAAGGCCATCGCGAAAGCCAAGAAAGCTCCTTCTTGCTGCGATAGCAAAAAAGGCAAAGTTGCTGTCAAAGGCAAGAAGTCTTGCGATAAGAGCAAAGCCGCTGTCAAAGGCAAGAAGTCTTGCGCTAAGAGCAAGGTCCTTGTCAAAGGCGCCAAGAAAGCTCCTTCTTGCTGCGATAGCAAAAAAGGCAAAGTTGCGGTCAAAGGCAAGAAGTCTTGCGATAAGAGCAAAGCTGCTGTCAAAGGCAAGAAGTCTTGCGCTAAGAGCAAGGTCCTTGTCAAAGGCGCCAAGAAAGCTCCTTCTTGCTGCGATAGCAAAAAAGGCAAAGTTGCTGTGAAAGGCAAGGTTGCTGTGAAAGGCAAGAAGTCTTGCGATAAGAGCAAGGCTGTCGCCAAAGCTGCGAAGAAAGCTCCTGCTTGTTGCAAAGGCGACAAAGCCAAGGCTATCGCTAAGTCCAAAGCTATCGCTAAGTCCAAAGCCATCGCTAAGTCGAAGGCCATCGCGAAAGCCAAGAAGGCGTCTTCATGCTGCAAGTCCAAAAAAGGCAAAGTCGCAGTGAAGGGCAAAAAGGCTCCTTCAAGCTGCAAGTCAAGCAAAGCAAAGACTGCTGCGAAATCTTGCTGCAAGACGAAGAAAGCCGCTGCTATCAAGGCTAAGAAGGCTGCTCCTTCTTGCTGCGAAAAGAAGCTCGGGAAGACTTCTAAAGCTTCAACACGCGGCCCCTGGTAATCAATCCAGTCCGCTTTGGATCATAGTAGTATTGAAAGAGAGGGTGGTCTAAGGCCACCCTCTACTATTTCGAAGTCAATTCTCCGTTTGAATTAGCGCTGACGAAAGACATTGACCAGGTCCGATCCCGAATTGGACGCGATGACATCGTTCTTGCCATCCCCATCAATATCAACAATCGCAATGTCAAAGCTACCCGGTGAACACGGCTGAAAAATAGGCGCGCTAAAGGTCCCGGGATGAAGCGGATCATTGAGGTAAATCGCGATAAAACTGTCGGTCGAGGAGATAACAATGTCTGGGACGCCGTCGCTGTTTACATCTCCAATCGCTAGTCCAGCAGGCTGACCAGCGGCTAGCAAGGGGACCTGATTGAATGTGAGGGGCTGCCCTGGACCCGTTGTCGTGTTGAACATAATGCCGGCGCGCGCCGCATTGAATTGATCGCCAAAGACAATGTCGAGCTTGCCATCCATGTTTAAGTCGGCCATTTTTACATCGTTGGTTGATCCGTTGGTGATCGGTGAGACATCGACGAATGAGACTTTGAAATTTCCTGCGACAACTGCATTTGGATCGAACTCAAATATCTCATTGACCGGAGTGCCAGGTGGAGGATTATTGGGGTCGATGCCTCGGTAGATATCAATCGTCGCGATCCCCCTTTGTGGACGAGCGGCGGTTCCAACAACTAACTCTTTGAATCCATCCCCATCGAGGTCTCCAGCAGAGATTCCAATAGGAAAGGCCGCTCGCTGAACATAGATTCGCCCCGGCAAAATAGGATCTCCAAGGGGAGCTGCGAGAAAAGGCGTCAGTCCAGGAGCCGTTGTCAAATTCCCAAAATTGGGTCCGCCAAAAATAGGATGGCTCCCTCCTTGATTGAGATAGAAGCTCAAATGTCCCGGGCTGAAGTTACTGCCGAAGATGTTGGTGACAACAATGTCTAAGAGCCCGTCGTTATTGACATCAAGGGCCGTGACATCAAAGGCGTTTGTGAAGGCGAGGCCAATGACGGTCGCGCGAAACTGGCTTCCAGAATTGAGCTCTGTCTGGCTGAGCCCGGGAATGAGCACCCAACCACCGTCGAATCGTTCAGGGACCGCCGGGACAAAGGCATTGAAGGAAGCCGCGCCTCCCATGGCAATGGATGTGACGACGATGTCATCATCCCCATCACCATCGAAGTCTGCCTTGGTTAGGTTGAACGGAAGCAGTGGCAAGGGCGTATTGTTTAAGCGTTGGCCTGGGTTGCCAGGGTCCGACACGAAGATAGGCAGCTCCTGAACAAGCCTCAGCCCATTCACTGCGTCAGGCACATAAATAGATATCGTGTTGCTTCCACCATTACTGACGGCAATCTCCTGACTGCCATTGCCCGAAATGAAATTTCCTTCAACAACAGAGATCGGGTTCTTACCCGCAGGGACCGGAATGAAGTTGTTGAGGGGCGACTCTTTGATTTGGAAGCGTAAATTCAGGGTGTTTGTCAAGCTGCTCAGTGTCAGTAAATCCGGTAGTTTGTCGGAGTTTAAGTCTTGGACAAAGGATATCGCTGGGCCAGGAGTGGTGGCGAAGCGGATCGCTTTAAAATTGACAATGTTGACGTTGTTAATGAAGTCCTTTTGAAAGAGTTGATCGTAGCGTGCAATGAGAGGGCTCTCGACTGAAACTCCAGTTGTTCCGACGAGATCACCGCTTTGAGGATTGAAGCCTGCGATTCCCGATTGCAGCTCTTGAGCCGCCCCATCAGGATCTTGAATGAGCTTTAATGAGAAATCGCTGCTACTCCCAGGACTCACTCTTTGCAGCGCATGAACGACTCCCCCCGAATGAAAACGAAGCTCGAAGGAATCAGGGAAGACAATCGCCCGTCCTTTTTCAAGCTGAGTCAATTTCATTCCAGAGAGGATCACCGGGGCGTTTGTCGCCCCGCTCAAGGTTTCGGAAATAGGCGCCACTTGAAGCAGGGCGAGCACCTCTTGAGTACCTGTTGAGGGAAGCGCGATATCAGTCAGGCCATCCGAGTTCAAATCACCGAGACCCGGGTCTCCTCCCGCCAGCGTAACGACTCCAAAGCTAATGTCAAAGGGGACCTGGGGAGAGGGGGGAGGATTGGCAATGCGACTCTTTGCAAGAATAGTGAAGCTCCCGGCGACAATGATGAGGTCGTTGAAGGAGTCTCCGCTGAAGTCATTCACGTTGAGCCGTCTAACACTCCCCGGGGAAATGAAACTAGAGCTTCCGCTGGCGGCAATTTGAGAATTGAAGAGGGTGACGATAGACAGACTTTGGTTGAGGTAAAGGCCATCGAGGTAGTCATAGAATTGAAAATATTGGGAGCTGATCAGGCTCGGGAGTATTGCGCTCGCGACGCTTGTTGGGACTTTCAAGAAAAATGGAATGGAGCCATCTCCGCTGCAAGGAGAGGCTAAGTCGGGGGCGAGGTTTTGAGCGGGGTTTGTGAAGATCCTCGCTCCCTCAACGGTCGTGGGGTTGATCCCTCCAGAGAAGCTGGAGCTGCCTGTTGGGCCAAGCCCTGTCTCCATGAAATCGGGGGCAGAGTTTGGATCGGCGAGAATAGGGAGGGCGCCGCCAGCGCTGCTGATGGAATATGGGAATTGGATGCGTCCCCGACTCAACGCGACCAGATCGGCGACCCCAGGGTTTGGACCAAAGCGATCGGCGAGGGCCTGTTGCAGGATGGTGCCGGGGCCGCCAGCGGAAGGGAGCGCGCCCGTTTGAGAACCTGTCACTCCCGGGGGCAAGAGCGCGGGGCTATCAGCGCGGCTGGCATAAGGGCTAAATGGCAATGTCTCTCTGGAGAGATTCGGTGCGAAGAATCCTCCATTGGGTCGGGTGTGATAGATCGTGATCCGCCCAAAGGGGTCTTCAAAGAGCGGCCATTGATTTCCTCGACTGTCAGAGAGAGTGATGGCAGCCGTGGTCGTGAAGAGCACCTCTTCGCCGAGATTGCTGTCCGTGAGGCGCAGGTTGATGCGCCCTTCCGAGTCGATGGACGATTGAATGAACTGGGTCGCGGGGTTGAAGACCTCCGGTTGATAAAGCGTGGTGAGGGCGCCGAGTAAATCTTGAAAGCTAGAGACCTGCCCGGGGCCCGTTCCAACAGTCAAAGCTCCGTTTATCGTTTGGCTTATCAGATGGCCTTGAGCATCAAGAGAGAGGCCCTTATGGCCGAAGCCACGAACGAAAATTTGGTCGCCCGGTTGAAGTGCTTGCCCGCTGTTTTTAATAAATGCGGCATCGTTGATGAGGTCGCTGGCATTGATAACTCGGTCATATTGGGCGGTTGGACTTGTCGCGCTTTGCAGGGAGAAGCTCGTCTGTCCTGTGAGAGGCCCCAGGGGGGCGCCTTGGAATTGGTCGAGCAATTGACCATCGCTATAGCGTATGTAGGCAAGCTCGATCCCGGTGAGGCTCTCCATAAGGACGCCGTAGCGCTCATTGACAATTAAGTCGTCGAGGGGAATGTCGACGACGGTCGGGTTGTTCAAGCTGTCAAAGCTCAATGTGACTGAGCCGGGGCGAATCGGCAGTGAATTGAGCTGGTCTCCTGTCAGAGTATAGGGGGCGCTTGCTGTGGCCGTGTTGTCGAGGGCTTCTCCCTGAACTTGATCTCTCGGAATTCCTTGTCGACTCCTCGTTAAAACTGGGTCGTGACTGAAGCGAGAGACGATGACGAGGTCCTCCGTGTCATTGCTGTCAACTTTGCCGTCACCATTGTCATCGTTGGTATTCACTGTCTGAACTCGAACAGGGTCACGACCGCCAATTGGAAAGGGCCCCCAGGGTTTCGCGAGATCGAACTGACCGTTCCCAAGACCAAAATAGACCATCACATTGGCGAAGTGCTCCGATCCATCTTGCTCTGGGGCTGGAGAGGTATTGGCGATGGTGATGTCGAGGATGCCGTCTTGATTCACGTCGAGGAGAGTGAAGCGGTTGGGATTCAGGGCTCCAGCAGGTCTCAATCCTAATGCTGGGGATTGAATTAGATTTTGACCGTTTCCTTGGGGAATCGGAAAGAACTGATTTATCACCGGGGCGAAGCTGCTTCCATTTCCAAGGAAGATTGACAGGCTTCGTTCAATGTCATTAATGACTAAGGCGTCAATGAAGCCGTCGTTGTTTAAGTCGGCTTGACGAATTTCCGTCGCGGCGCCACTGGCAGGGATCGTGTTGTTTTCACCGACAGGTCCATTGTTGACGAGGAAGTTGTTGCCTTGCCGACGCACTTGATTGTCGCCATCATTGATCGAGATTTCGACGGTGACAAATTGGGAATTACCGAAGTCGAGGTCTGTGGCGGTGTCCCAGATAAACGTCTTATTGACCCCGGTTGTATCAACGAAGAGGGGGAAGGGCGCTGTTTCTGAACTGACCAGGGAGGTGCAGGGTTGAAAACCGGCGTTATCTCGAAGGTCGTCGTAGTTAACCGACTCGACAATAACGAAGGACCCATTGATGTCAGCAGTGACAAGATTGGTGCCAATCCCTTGAACTGTAATGGATCCTGGACCACTAAAGACACCGGTGCTGTAATTAATGAACGCATCCGCGTTTGGGCTTGGATTCTGTGGATTGTTCGGTGTCAGTGAAACCAGGCGCCCCAGGCCATTCCCCTGATCGACGTCTTTGAGAACCTTGCCCCCGTCGTAACGAATAAGTAAGGTGCCGGGAATGATTGGCAAGTCGTTGCTAATGGATAGAAAGTCGGCGACGAGCACCTCTCCAAGTTGATTGTTAGTCAATGGGATGTTCTTTGTCCCAGTGTTATTAATGGCCTCGAAGTCGGAGACGGTGAAGACCACCGAGACGTCTTGGGAGTCGTCGTTGTTGCCCTGAAGAAGCACGCTTGGCGCGTTGTTGTTGGCCACGGCAAATGGGGGGCTCAGTATTGTTGGACCGAGGGCGAAGAGGTCCTGCCCATTCAATTCAATGATGCAGTCACTTAGGCTCCGGCCCGGAAATAGGCTTGGCTCCGCAAGGTTAATCGCCAAGCTGTGCCGAACTCCTTGGACATTACCTTGAAGCCCAGCGCGAGCCCCCGCGACGACAGCCGAGTCGGGAATGGAACGAAAGCTGACGCCACCGTCTCCGGAAATACGAATGTTGACATCGACAGTCTCGACGTCTGGATCAATGATGGTAAAGGCCATCACAAGGTTGCCTGTGACCATAGTCGGAAAGCTAGAGCTCTCCAAAGTGACCGTAGGGATCGTATTATTGATTTGAAAAATATTGCTCGTAACGGCCGCCGAAGAGCTTTGGCCATCGTTGATGCTGACTCGCAGCTGAAGGTCCTGCCGAGTGATTTGGTCGCCAAAGTCCGCGACGGAGTCCCAAACAAAAATGTGATCTGTGCCCCCCGGAGATGAAGAGAGCCCCGTGTTTCCTTCGCTTCCCTGTCCTGCTCCGGCGTCGGTTGCATCAAAGAGCTTTGTGCCTCCCTGGAAAACTTCGACCGAGAGTGCCACTGGGTTCGATTCGCCGTCTGTCACGGTGTATCCAAAGCTGATGGACCCATTTTGACGTGCGACTGGATTGAGGCTCAGGCTTGGGCTGTTGTTGAAGGATCCCCCAGAGCTGGAGCTCCCGTTCTTAGTGACAGCAACATAGATGACGGCGTAGTAGCAACCATGACAGAGCAGCAGGGGCAAGAGGAGGAGCCAACGTTGCAGCGGACGGGTCCGGCGTTGGAATTGGGGGTGAGGCATCGATTCACTCCGACGACGAGCGTTGAGACCAGCTCCAAAAGTAGAACCAGGTCGATGGCCCATTATTTAGGAAATGTTGGGAATAAGCACGAACATAGTTTCGCGGCTGTTTTTTTTTTAGGAAGGTCGAAGCTGTATCGCATATTTCTTCGGGCTTTGGGGGGAGTGTTCCAAATACGAGAAAGCCCGCTGAGGCTTAATGAAGCGTCAGCGGGCTCTCTCTTGTTTTCCGTGAGGACAGCGTTAGTTGTAGCGAGATTGGCGGCGGTATTCGATTTTTCGATACTTGGCCTTGCCGATTCCGTCGGAGGTCTTGCCGTCTTCGGTGTCTCGTCGCGACTTAAGCGTCTGGTAGATATCGTAGCCACCTTCGCACCACTTAACGACTCCGTTGCCTTCGAAAGCGAGGATATGAGTGGCGATGCGGTCAAGGAAGTAACGATCGTGAGTGATCACCAAGGCGCAACCTGGGAATTTCAGGAGGGCTTCTTCGAGGACCCGAAGGGTGTCGAGGTCGAGGTCGTTGGTCGGTTCGTCGAGAATGAGAACGTTGCCGCCTTGACGTAGACACTTGGCCATCTGCACGCGGTTGCGCTCTCCACCAGAGAGCTTGCCAACGACGGTTTGTTGAATGGGGCCAGTAAATAAGAACTGAGTGAGATACTTACGAATGTGGACTTTTTGGCCGCTGACCTCGATCCACTCACTGCCTTCAGAGATGGCTTCGAAGGCGGTCTTTTCCGGGTCGAGGGAGTCGCGGTTTTGATCGACGTAGCAGAAGACCGTGTTCTTACCAACATCGACGCTGCCTTCGTCAGGCGTTTCAAAACCTTGAATGATCTTCATGAGGGTCGTCTTGCCAAGGCCGTTGGCCCCTGTGATCCCTACGATTCCACCAGGAGGAATCGATATGGTGAGATCTTTGAAGAGGGTTCGGTCTCCGTAGGTCTTGCTGACACCCTTGACATCAATAACCTTGCTTCCAAGCCTGGGACCGGTCGGGAGGCGAAGCTCCATGGAGAGCTCACCACGAGCGTCGGCCTTGGCCTCTTCGCAGAGCTTCTCGAAGTTCTTAATGCGTGCGACCGACTTCGTGACCTGGGCTCTCGCGTTTGATCGCACCCACTCAAGCTCTTGTTTGAGGTGTTTGTTTCGCTTGACTTCAGCTTTCTTGTTGACGTCGGACAGCCTGGTTTTCTTCTCCAGGTAATCGGTGTAGTTTCCTTCATAGATGCGAATCTGACCTCTATGGTCGATTTCACACATGTGCTGAACCACGTTATCAAGGAAGTAACGATCGTGAGTGATCATGACCACAGCGCCGGGGTAGCCAGCGAGGAAGTGCTGGAGCCATTCAATGGCTGCGGCGTCCAAGTGGTTGGTTGGTTCGTCGAGGAGAAGCAGGTCGGGGTAGCCCATGAGAATCTTACAAAGCGACACTCGGCGTCGTTCTCCTCCCGACAAGGTGCCTACGATGCGGTCGGGAGGGGGGCAACCGAGGGCCGCCATGGCGATTTCAATGTGACGATCGATATCCCAGCCATCTTCGAACTCAATGCGCTCCAAGACTTTTTGGTACTTGTTATCGATCTTCTCGCTTTGCCCGAGCTGCAGGGCCAACTCATCGTGTTCGACGAGGAGGTCGTAGACGTATTTGAGCGAGAGCTGAATGTTCTCAAGGACGGTCTTATCGTCCTCGAGTTCTGGCTCTTGAAGGAAGATGTCTGATGTGAGCCCGTTGACGTAGGCGACCTTGCCCTCAAACTCTTTGTCCATCCCGGCGAGGATTTTCAAGAGCGTGGACTTACCAGCACCATTGCGACCAATGATTCCGACGCGAGCGTCGTGATAAAGAGAGAAGCTGAGGTGGTTGAGGACCGTTCTTGGACCAAAGGCTTTGGTTAGCCCGGACACGTTGACTACTGGTTTTCTAAAATCTTCCGCCATGAAATAATGTGACTCCTGAAGCCTCGGGTTTCAAGGCCTAAGTTCTCGGTCTAAGTTGTGTGTTGCACTAAGTTCTAGTGCAGGATCGGGTCGGGGCCTTCATCCGGTGGCATTTCGTCGCCGCCAGGTCCGATTCCAAAGATCATTCGTTCAGCGTCTTGGACGAGATCGACAAATTCTTCTTTACCTTCGGCGTCGGTCAAAGACTGCAGATAACCCTGATGACGGAGGAGGCCTCCGATATGAGAGAGCAATTGCAAGTGACCAGAGACGGCGCGAATTGGTGACAAGAAGAGGATGACGACCTTCACTGGGGAAGAGTCAATCGCGTTGAATTCAATTCCCTCATGGGAGACTGCGAGCGCCCCAACGAAGTCTTTGACCTTGTCGGTTTTGATGTGTGGAATCGCAACACCATGGCCAATCCCTGTCGAACCGGCTGTTTCCCTTTTAATGATTTGAAGGGTCAAATCGTTGACATCCTCTTCATTAATCCGATTGGTTTCAACGAGGTGCTCTAAAATTTCATAAATGGCTTCTTCCATGGTTTGCGCTTTGAGGCGCGGAATGATGCCACTTGTTGTAATAATGTCGATTAATCGAAGCACGGTTCGTCCGCCTTTAACAGATACTAAGACTTGGGATATCGCAAGCTCTGTCGAGAATGAAGGGGCGCATTTTAGAGATTCATGGAGATGAAGTCCACTAAGCCCTGAGGAAGAGTGACCCCTGAAATCACCAGTTTGCGAGGGCATATCCTAGGGATCGTCGGAAATGCTTGAGGGAGACGGTCACCAAGGTGACAGTCAATCTTCTCAAACTTGCTTAATTTCCTTCGATTTTGATCGTTCCAGGGAAGCTTCCAAGGATTTTCTTGGTTGAGGTGGCCATTGGGACATTTGTAAAACCGAGTGTCGAACCTTTGAACTTGATCAACTTTTTCGCGGCCTCATCGGCCAAAGAATTTAAGTTGGTGAAGGACAGGCTGTCTCCCGACCATTGGCTCAGAATGCCGGCCACTTTGGGCGTCATGCTCCCCACCCCTGTGAGATTGAGGCGCCGACCTTTGAAGCGGAGCAGTGACTTCACCTTGGGTTCTGTTAAGACGTCGTAGACACTGATTTGCAGATCTTTCCCTCTGAACTGAGCGAGGGCGCCTATCTGAGGGGCTGTGAGGACCATTGCGGGGGTAAATTTGAGCGAGGCGCCGTTAAACTTAGCGAGTTGCGCCAGACTTCCATCTTCGACAATTCTTAACAGATATAACTTGAGCAGCTTGGTCTTAAACTGACTTATAACTTTGGCTTGCTCGACGGTGAGGGTCGTGGTCGTATCGAAAGTGAGGAAATCTCCTGCGAAAGGGATGAACTCCGCCATGACCTCTGGCTCAAGGTCTTCTAGTGTCCGGATGGTCACGGCCGAGCCGTGAAAGCGTGACAGCGCTCTGGCGCTTTGGACGGAGAGTGTTGTGAGGTTGGTCATTCGAAGCTCGCGACCCTTAAATCGGGCTAGGATCCCGGCGCATTGTGGCGTGAGCGTTGACAAATTGACAAACAACAAGCGCTTGTCGTGAAATTTGGGATTCTTAAGAATGGCGCGGGCGATGACAACGCTTAACGTTTTAAGCGGCTGCAACTCTTTAAGAGAACCAGCTTCAAGTCTTTTGATGATCAGCCTCTCAGCGGGTTGAACCCTCGATCGCTCCGTTGTTCGAGAGAGCTCGGTCTGGTCCTGAAACTTCGGCGCGATAAGCAGAGTCCCAGAAAACCGTCCTGCTGTGGGGATGGCATCGGGAAGGAACTCTTGCTGGCGAGATAGATCAAGGATGTCCCCTGAGAACCTGAGAAGCTCTCTCATAGCTCCTTCACCCATGGGTTTCTCCGTGGAGAGAGCAAGCTTTTCGCCGAAGAAGTAGGCCAGCTCTTTTGCGCTCTCGAAATCGAGGGACTTCAGCCCTGTCAAAACGAGCTCTTCTCCTCTGAACCTCGCTAAGGCGGCAGCTTCTTCAGGGAGCAGCGTTTTGAGTGACGCTAAGTTAAGGCGTTTGAACGACGATTTTCCGAGGTCTTTGCATTGCGTCAGGGACAGCCCGGTGATCTTTCCCATCGCCTGTTGGTCACCCTTCAGGGCGTCTTTGATCAATGCGTACTGCTGTTCTGACGCGCTCAAAGTGGTTTCTTTTCCAGAGGATTTCTGCGGCGGAATCTTGACCTTCGGTTCAGGAGGGAAGAGGCGAAACATCACGTGCCAGATAACAAATGGGAGCAAGAAGAGCAGACAAGCGCCAATCAGAAAAGCTTTAGGGAAGGGGCGCGGGGGAGCGAGCAAGTCTTCGAGGAGAAGGTCGAGGTCATCGCTGAGGTCTTTCGATCCGATGCGGTCTGTCTTTTGCCGCATTGTCATCGCTTCGAGCATCTCTGGTATCTGTGGAATGCGTCGGAAGGCTTTGAGCGCTTTGTCGCGGTTGCTGTCAACAGCGGACGGCGCCGAGCTGTTGACCATTTGAATTAAGAAATTTTGAGCGTTGTTGAGGGCCGCATTTGTGATGCCTTCCGCGCTCGAACGAGCTTGAATGGCCGCCTGCCCAGTGAGTAGCTCATAATAAACCAGGCCGAGGGCGAAAATGTCTGTGCGCCGGCTGACACCCACTCCGTCAATC
>JARGOJ010001158.1 GCA_029210225.1 Planctomycetota bacterium | reverse complement strand
CGTGTAATTCAATGCCATCGAACGCTCTTGCAAAGGGTTTCGTTGACAATAGCAATTCAATGGTATTGATTAATGAATGTTCCTATTCATGAACGGCGCCAACGACCCTTTCCCTTGTTCTTGATCCGGCCCCAACCTCTTTGGCTCGGCTTATTTTGACCTTTGTTAAAATCAATATGCTCGTCGTCGCTCAGTGATCCATAGTGAGAACTTGCGCCATATGAGCGAGGGCGAAGCGAGTGAGCCACTTCGCAAAGCGCCCCGGCAAATGGGTAGTCAACGCCGACCGGATTTTGCTTGACCCAGAAATAAGTCACGCTGTCTGGGAGCTTCTTTTCTTTTCTGTGTAGTTTCTGATAATGATCCTTCCAGATGTTCTCGCGAGACCAGTCGGGGTTCTTTGCAACCCTCACCGTGACCTTTGTCTCTCCTTTATGGAAACGGCCCATGGTCTCATTCAAAGAGAGTTCTCGATTGACTCGCCGAGTTCCCGGGAATTCCTTTGATGGCTTAGAGAGTTTCGGCTGGTTCTTCATCTGGTGATCGAAGAATGCTGGTGAAAGAACTTCGATGTCGTTGGCCAGCTCGCGAACCGTATCTATGTGATGAGCACCGTCACCGCAATCCATCAGCGCGCAATCAATTCGACGGCCGTGCCAAAGCTTCTCGATCACCTCCTTTATCTCTGCTCGACCACTGGCGATTCCATAGGCAATGATCGAGCACATCCCCTCATCGTCATAGGCCCGAGTCTCCCAGACATAATCAAAGGGCTCGTTGGACTTCTGAACGTCGACGCCGCAAACAAGTCTTTCTGTATCAGCCGGTGGGATTCCCCACTTGAGCTCATCGGTGATCACCGCCTCAATAACAGCCTTCGGAATTTTGGCGCCTTTAGGCAAGTAAACCCGGGCTTTATTCTGATTGAGATCTTCGCGCCTCGCCACCTCTGAGGTCTGACCCTTGAGGTGATCCTCTACGAGATCGCAGGGGTCTCGGGCGACAACGTGGCACGCATTCAAAGTCCAGCCAAGTATGGACCTTTCTGGGAATTGAGCCTTCCAATAACCAGCGTTATCAGCTCGCTCTCTATCGAATCGACTCCACCTCTTCGAGCACAACGAACAATGCATCCAAGCACTCTTGGCCTGGAGCTTCCGCGAATGTTTTGACTGATCCCAAGAAATGTTTGACTCGAAGTCTGGAACTTGAGCGCCGTCGCAGTACGGGCAAAGCACAAATCGCTCTCGTTGCTGAGAACTCTCGAACAACTCATCGATACCGCCGCCGGGATAGGTCGGCGTAGAAACTGCAATCTTGAGCTTCTCCGGCCAAGCATCCAGGCGCTTCGCAGCCATATCAGTCGAGCTATAATCCTCTCCCCGGTAACAGCGATCCCATTCGTCGCCAATGAATCCCTGGGAAGAAATGGAAACAATCTCGTCCTCGCTGTTCGAGTAGCGAAAGTATATTTTGGTTCCGTGACGAGTCACGCGAAGCTTACGCGCATCCCGGCCAGGGAACTCAGCTCGCACTTTCTCCGAGCCCATGATCATGCGGTCACAATCAGCCGCAACGCGATTTGCATCAGAGTCGCGAGGCTCCAAGAATAGTGTTGGCCGACGCAGAACCACAGCTCTATAAATGCAGAGAGCTATCATCAAAACAGTCAGGCCGGACTGACAGCACTTGTTTACCGCGCCGTCCCTGGTTCCACTTCCTGGGGCCTGGAGATAGCCGAGTTCATCAACGATCTCGCGTTGCCAACTAAAGCCATCCTGAAAACGGAAGGGTCCAGGCCTCGGCCCCTCAGTAACAATGCAGTTCTCCTCAATCCACTTCGAGGGCTGCACCAAATCCATCTGCTCTAGCAGCTCCCAAAAATCCGCCTCAAGCTCCTCAAGAATCTCCTCTCTCTGGAGTAGGGCGCTCATGGAGACTCGCCCCTTTTTTTCTTTTGGTCCTTAGCTAGCTCATCACGCCACTTAGCGACGGCCATCATTGACCTAGCCCTAAGCGCATCTGTATCAATATCAGGAACGAGGTCTTGAGCCGCCGCCACCAAATGATCCGCTAGCCTATCCGACCCACGAGTCACATCATCGGCGAGGCGCCTCAGCAATTCCATCGCGTCGCTGCGTGTCAAAAGATCGCCATGGCGCTTCTTGACCTCGATCAGCCGACCTTCCATCTTCTCAATTCGAGAGGTGACCTGGGCTAGAGTCTTGGTGATATCGCAGAACGCACTCTGATCCTCAGGATTGAGCAGCCTCTTGCTATCCCAGGTCAGGACCAGTTCTGAAAGACGGCCAAAGAGCCGCTTGCAAATTCCAATCTCGTTTTCGAGGGGACCATCGCCAAGCGATTCTTGGAATTCTCGGAGCTCGCTTTGAAGCTTCGGATCAATAATCGAGGTGATAGGTGCCGGATCGGACTTTGTCGGATTTGACGGCGCTGTGTTTCCCTCGCCCTTCCCCCTCCACCGCCGAACCATGACCGGGTCGAAAAAGAGGAAACGTCCACGCTTAACCACGCCAGGGCAGCCGTCCCGCCTGTAGTTCTTCAAGGTCTTCTTCGTTAGGCCAAGATGATCTTTTGAGGATTCTTCGGTCAGTCGCACCCAAGCCATCAGGGAAATTTCCCCCGGCTGAAATTTTTTGCATCCAGGAGAGAGAGA
>JARGOJ010001157.1 GCA_029210225.1 Planctomycetota bacterium | reverse complement strand
CTGAGGACCCCTCTTTGTAGATCTCGATTTCAGCGCTCAGACGGGCTTGGAGGTCTTTATCGTTGACCTTAACCCCCGCCGTCTGAATGGCCTGATCCGCGAGAGATTCGTAGATACAATGCTCCCAGGCTTCTTTCACCGCGAGAGCGCTACAATGCTTCTCTAGCGCTGACCGAAGCTGTGAGGCGTTCAGGTCTTTTTTGCTAAGGTCTCGACGGACTTTTTCCAATCTGCTCGGGTCGATTCGACTTTCGAGTGAGGAATAAAGCGCCTCCCGCTTAATCTCACGGCCATTGACCGTCAAGTTCCGTAGTTTTGGAGTCGTCTTCTTCAGACCCTTGTCCACAGGGTCTGTGCAAGCGAGTAAGGTGATCGCGAAGCACAAGATCAGCGCTAGAGCTAAAACGGAGCGCTTCACCGGGGACCTCGACGGGGCGCCCGCCTGTTTGACCCAGGCCGACCTTTCCACCTGCGGCCGCGCAGCGCGCCCATGATTCCGCCGCTAGAGGCCGAACCGTCAGCATTCGACCCAGAGCTTGGATTCCCGTTTTCTGGTCCAGCGTTTGTGTCCCTGGAGCGAGCTGTCGCAGCATCGGCTTCAATCTCAGAGCCTGCGGGGCGGCTTGTTGGAATCGCGTCCTCGGCCGCTTCCTCAGCGGCCTTGTCGGCGGCCCGTTTCTTGAGGACGATCTCCACAGCCTTGGCCATGGCTTTCTTCAGCTTCCTCGCACTAAGGGGGCGGTTGAGAGGAGCCACGTGAATGAAACCGGCGGAGGACCTCTTGCCGAGCTTCTCTTGAAAGTAAATTTCGGTGAAAAAAGTGAACTCACAGACATAACGACCGGCGTCTTCAGACGCGATCATTTCAAAGTTTGCTTTAGGCATTTGATCCAATAGCTCGGCTTCAGGGAGACGGCTTTCATAAATCATAGGGCCGTCTTCAACGACCCGTCCGTCTTCTGGGTGGTAGCCTGCGACGTCATTGAGGGTTCCTATGCTATTGCGAGCTTGACGCTCAAAGCGGAGGGGCCCATTCATAAAAACACCAAAGTGAATGACCACGGCGGGATTGTGCTCTTTGATCAACTCGGGCACTCGTTGCCAGACCTTTCGGTAGTCTACGGGCAGCTCCACAGAGACCACCTTGTGTCCCTCTATGACTTTGCCATTAACGCCTTTCGCCCCTATCCAGGACGGGTTCTTTGAGTGGGAACCAAAGGGGCCGAATCCGGTCAACAAGACCACTGGTTGCGGAGAATCAGGGCTTGTCGCTGGGCTCGGTTCGGCCGGATCATCGTCCTGTCCCCGAGCCTGAAGTGAGAGCATTGCGACGATGCAGAGAATCGCGGAAAAGAAAAGGCTTCGTTGATAGGACATGGCCCACTCTTCGTTCAAAGGATTGAGACTCTCTATGTTAACAATGAAGGCATTGAGGACCTAAAGGAAAGCGACTTTTACAGAAGAAAGGCAATCCGATCTGAAGACTCGATTTCCTTTTTCGACGTTTTGACGACGGGCTGATGGCTGGCACCGCTGCGAGACAAGCCTCTGAAGGTCTTTGGATTTCTTTGGTCGGGTTTGTCCCGTCCATTTTGAGCCAGCAAAGCACTCCCGTCTACGAAAGTTAGGAAAAAGCTCGCAGTTGAGGCTCCATCGCTAGAAACGGCATTGCATGGGTGTGACAGGAATGCTTGCCTGGAGAGATCGTTGTTGAGCGACACTGACTTGCTACTCAATTTCGATAAATAAACGCTGCTGGCATCCAGGGCAGAATGCAAAACGCTGGTTGTGTGAAATGGGAACTTCAAACTCATGCCCGTCCTCACAAGTAGTGGTGAACATTGATTTCTTTGCCTCTCGTGACTTTGCAACGCTCTCTTTTTTGGATTCAGACGGCGCTGGAATGTCTTTCCCCTTTTCTTGGCATTTGATTCCACAGAATCCCAATTTTTGCGCTGCGACGTTTGTGTACCGGCAGATAATTCAGTGTGGAGACTGTGAAGGCCTTCTCGCAAACGAAACACCCCGTCTTTCCCAATCCCTTTCCACATTTTTCAGAGCAAAAACCAGCGGCGTGCCAAGGTCGAGGCTTCCAGAAACGGGCAGCGACTGGATCTGATGGTGTTGTGGGACATACATAAGACTTTGAACAGGCCGGACAATCGCGCTCTCGTTCTCTCTCCCCAACTTTTTTGACACAGGCTTGAGTGCAATAGTTATTGTGGGAAAACTGATTGGAGCGCAGGAGGCCGTTCTTGGCTTTGACTATTCCCGGTAGAAACAAATCGTGGCATTCAAAACAGTTTACAGAATTGTCTGACATGAGACTGTCGACCGCGGCAAGGTAATTTTTTTGATTCTTAGCCGAGATCTCTGAGAGGATGTTCACCCGAGCTTGATTACTGGATCGGGCGAGCTTGATCATTTCTACACCATCGATCCTCTCTTCAAAGTGCCTGGTGCTTTCAGTCGTGTCAGGACCTTTTGTAAACCCAACCCCGACGGTCGCTAACAAGGCAATTCCCACGAGATTGGTCGCGACGTTATAGTCAGTCGTCTTCCCCTTGAAATAGCCCGATGTGATCCAGTCATTGGCTGCACAGGATGGGCAATCTCCTTCGTCCCCTTTTAATTTTTTATTTTGAAAGTGGTGATCGTCACTTCACAACCCTGACAG
>JARGOJ010001156.1 GCA_029210225.1 Planctomycetota bacterium | reverse complement strand
CGGGAGCAAGGCGGCCTGATCGCCGATAGATTGGTCGCGTCCTCCAAATCATGGCTTTGCCACGACGCCGTCGATCGCAACGCGGACATCCTCCCCTGGGGGGACGAGGTCGAAGCTAAGAAGATCTCCCCCGTCGAATCTGCTCGCCGAATCCTTCTTCATCTTCGCGACTCTTGGAATCACAGCAAAGCCCGCAACGACCCAAGCGCCCGCTTTGAAGAGCAAGACATCATTCTCACCGTCCCCGCGTCCTTCGACGAAATCGCCAGAAAGCTCACCGTCGACGCCGCCCTCAGCGCCGGAATCCCCGAAGACCGATTGGTACTCCTCGAAGAACCTCAAGCCGCCTTCTATGCCTGGCTAGGAAACGACCCCGAGGGGCGCCAAAATGTCGTGAAGCCTGGCGAGAAGGTCCTCGTTGTGGATATGGGAGGAGGAACGACGGACTTGAGCCTGTTCTCGGCGAGTGTTGGTGAAGAGACTGTCTCCTTCGAACGCGCCGCTGTTGGCGAGCACTTGCTCCTCGGGGGTGACAACATCGATTTGGCTTTGGCCCGAAACATCGAGCGAGAGTTCAAAAAGAAGATTAAGAAGCTCAGTGTTCGTCAGTGGCAAATCCTTCTGCAAAGCTGTCGCGCCGCTAAAGAGAAGCTCCTCGTCGACGAAAAACTCACGGAGACGACGATTAATTTGCCAAGCAAGGGGCGCAAGCTCGTCGGTGGCAAACTCAAGAAGACGCTGACTCGCGAAGAGCTTATGGAGAGCGTCCTCAAGGGATTTTTTCCTCCTGTTAAATCCGATGACAAGGCGGAGAAGCGCTCTGGGACTGGTCTGCAAGAATTCGGTTTGCCCTTCGAGCCCGATCCAGCGGTCACCCGTCACTTGCTCAGCTTCCTCAAAGATCATTGCACAACCAAGGGCAAGCTCGAAGTACCACGGGCCCTGCTCTTTAACGGTGGCGTCTTCAAAACCAACGACCTCCGCGAGCGCATCGTCAGTGTTTTGGGTTCTTGGATGAGCCCTTCAGGAGACGACACGCAGAGTAAACCCCTTGTCTTACCGAGTGACGACCTCGATTTGGCAGTCGCGCACGGCGCGGCATACTATGGCCTCGTGCGCCGTGGTTACGGGGTCAAGATTCGCGGCGGTTTGCCTCGTTCCTATTACATTGGAATTGAAACGGGCGCTGAGAAGCGCTCGGCGCTCTGTCTTATTCCCAGAGGAATGGAGGAAGGCCAGGACGTTGCGATTGAAGGACACGACTTAACAGTTCGCACTCGCCGCCCCGTCAGCTTCCCTCTCTATACTTCAACAACACGCCCGGACGATAAGAGTTCGGAGCTTGTCACAATCCAAAAAGACAGCTTCCGTCAGCTTCCGCCGCTTCTGACAGTGCTCAAGCTCGGCCGCAAGTCGAAGCGAGCCTCGGTGCCCGTGAAGGTTCGGGCGAAATTAACAGCCATTGGGACTTTGGAGCTCTACTGCAAATCGCAGGTGACGGACCACGAATGGAAATTGAATTTCACAGTTCGCAGCGCGCCGCCCGCTGATGAAGATGAGAACAAAGAGGAAGCTCAAAAAGAGAAGGCTAAGGCGAAAGCCGCCATTCAACTCATCAATCAAACTTTCCGAGGCAAGCGCAGCTTCGAAGAGAGCCGTGAGCAATTAGAGAAGATTGGCAAGAGCCTGGAAGCCGCTCTGGGTCAGGAAAAGAACAGTTGGAGCGTCGGAGTCATTCGGGCGCTCTGGGATGAATCCCTCGGCGAATTAGGGGACACTCGAAGCAAGACGGACCTCCACGAATCGCGCTGGTTAAACCTCGCTGGTTTTTGTTTGCGCCCTGGTTTTGGGGCTCCTGGGGATGAGCACCGAGTTCGAGAGATTTGGCGCAGTTACTTAAGTGGAATGCAATTTCAAAATGACCCGCGAGTTCGTTTGGAGTGGCTGGTGCTTTGGCGCAGGGTCGCCGGTGGATTGACTAGAGGCCAACAGGAACAATTGGTTTCACGTCTCGGGCCGCAATTGAAAATTAAGGGCAGTCTTAAAGGCGCCAAGAAGGAAGAACTGAATCAAGCCTGGCGCTTGGTGGCAAGCTTAGAAAACCTTCCAGGGCATCGTAAAGAAGAGTTAGGAGCCAAGCTCTTAAAGGCCGCACGCCACGGTAAAGCTCCGCGATGTTGGGGTTGGGCGATCGGACGCTTAGGAGCCCGAATTCCAATTTATGGCACTTTAGATAATCAAATGTCTCCTGCTGCTGCGTCCGCGTGGATTGAAACGCTCATTGGCGACGACACCTACAAACTCAAAGGCGACGTGGCCTTCGGTCTGGTTCAATTAGCCCGTTTAACGGGTGATCGCAGTCGCGATATCGACAGTAAGCTGCGAGAAAAAGTTGGCTACCGATTGAAGAAGGCCGGCTGCGATGGGCATTTACTCCGGCACCTCAATGAGACAGTGGCCCTCGTCGCCAATGAACAAAGCTCAGCCCTCGGTGATAGTATCCCGACAGGATTGAAACTGGGTTGAGCCAATGTTGAGGGACATTCAATAAATCCAGGGCGAACAATAAATCCCGGGCAGACACAGGGTCTGCCCCTACGGGTTTTTCGCGTTGCTGTGGGCTGTGGGTTATATGATTGGCCATGTAGGGGCGTGACGCCACCGGGCGCCCGGCCTGTGTCC
>JARGOJ010001155.1 GCA_029210225.1 Planctomycetota bacterium | reverse complement strand
ACGGCCGACTCTGGTTCTCTTCCCCAAAAATCACGGCGACGAATTCTCTCAGACTCACCTGCATCGATGGTCCGAGCGAGACAAAGCAGTGCTCGCTGAATTGAAATCAGGAGCTGAAGAAACAGTCGACCCAGGGTCGCTCGGCACGAAGCTTCTCTACTACTCACCGCTGCTGCTTCTTCATCTCAAGGGACGGGCCATGCATGACCTCGTGACCGAAGATAAGTGGTACGGGCTGAGCGCCTTCTTCTCCAATACCGTGATTGACAGAACGGAGACTCTCAAGCAGTCCTTGAAGCTCCATGTACTCGATCCAATGCCCAAAAAAGATCACTTGGCGAACTTTGACAGCGACCTTAAGACGGTCATGATTGAAAGAGCCTTGGAATTACTAGGCCAGGCGGAAGAAGAAGATAAAGAGATTGAAGTCTTTTGGTCGGGAGGAATTGACTCGACAGCTATCATCGCCGCCCTGGTTATGGCGGCCTCTCCGAATCAATTGAAGCGTGTTGTCGCTCGCTTAGACGATCAGTCGATCGAAGAGCACCCTGCCTTTTATCGAAACATCATTAAGAGTCAATTGAGAATTGAAGAGCTCGACGGTCTGAGTATTTCTAGAGAGATGAAGAGAGATCGCCTGTCGGTCACCGGGGAATGCGGCGATCAAATCTTTGGTTCTGCGACCATGAAGAAGTGCTTTGCGATTCCCAGCTATGTCAGAGAGCTAGGCCTCCCGAACAGATTTGCGGCTGGGCTCAAGGCGCGTTGGCAAGACACGGCGCTCGCGACCATGCTCGACAAGAAAATAGTGACAAAGCGAGACGAGTGGTTAGAGTGGTTTGAACCTCAATTGAAGCGGAGCCCCTTGCCCATTGTTTCGACCTTTGATTTTCTTTGGTGGCTCAACTTTTCATTGAAGTGGCAAACCGTCTCCCTGCGTTGTTTTAACAACTCTTGGGATCAGTTAGAAAATCAATCAGAGGCTGGCCTCGACCCATTGAAAGGCATTCACCATTTCTTCCGGGGATACTCTTTTCAGCTCTGGTCTTGTAAGCCCGAGAACCACGCGCGGAAATTTGCCGATTTGACGGATTGGAAGAGCTACAAAGAACCCCTCAAGCGCTTTATCTTCGATTTTGACAAGAACGAGAGCTATTACAAATACAAAGAGAAGGTGGGGTCGTTAAAGAGAGATACCGAGTTACCCATGGGTTGCCCTCTCATGGGCATCGACGACCGCCATAACGCCATTTATTGGGGCGAGCACAGCTTTAGGAACTCTCGCTATCACAAGAAATATGGCCGTTTACTCGAGCGCTTTCTGACCTGATTTGTTCTTTCCCAGCCGGCGCCTGCGGAGGATGGGCAAAAATAATAAGTAAAGCCCTGTGAACCAAACAATAATAAGGGCCAGGGCCACTGGCAAGAATAGACCTAGCTTGACGAACTCGTGAAAGAATGAGCCATCGTGCAGGCTCTCAATGATATCTGAGCGTCGATAGGCCACTTGCAAGACCTCACCGCTCTGGTGATGAATTTGAATCTCCCAGTGATTCTTGGCGCGGATCTTAATGACGCTCTTTGAAGGTCGCGCATCCAAGCGGTCAATATCTCCCCAGCTCTTTATGTCAGCTTCCGGGACTCCTCGGGCGACTTTCAGAATTTCAGAGAAGGACAGGCTCGGCTGCGTCGCTGGGGACTTTTGAGTGGGAGGCTGAACCCAGGTCCATTGCTTTTTTACCTGAAGTAAGAGACCTGTGACAATCACTAGAACTAGAGGCAGGGCAATGATCATCGAAAGCCAAGCGTGAAGCTTCCGCAGCCAAAAAGGGAGCGTTTTTTTCATCGATTTTTCCTACACAATTCGCTCTGCTTCGTATTAAACGTGCGGCGTTGTTGTTGGGCATTGTATACGAGGGAATGAGAAGAGGTTGTGACCATGAGAAAAGCCATGGTGTTTATGGGAGTCTTGAGCCTTGCGCTGCTGAGCTCTGGAGCCGTGATTGCTCAGGATGAAGAGGACGCTGCGGGGGGCAAAAGAGACACCCTCTCCGTGCTCGCTTACAATATTTATATGCGCCCGACTTTGCTGTTTAAAGACAAGCAAATGGAGCGTGCGAAGCACATTGTCAAGAGGCTCAATAAGACCCACGATGTCATCGTTTTCTCCGAGGCCTTCGACGACAAAGTTCGCGCTTACCTAGTGAAGAACATGACGGGCTACCCCTATAAAAGCCGCGTTTTGGGGCGTCGCGCAACCGTCGGAAAGCAAAAGCGCCTGCCGAATTTGAAGAATGGACAGATTAACGGCGGGGTCCTCATCTTGAGCCGCTATCCCATTGTCAAAGAAGTCCACAAAATATACAGCGCGTCTTTGTTTCCGGATTCATTGGCGGCCAAAGGCGTCTTGCAGGCCTCTATCAAGAAAAATGGACGGCTCTATCACATCTTTGGCACTCATTTACAAGCTGGAATGAAAAGCTCTGGAGGATCAGAGGTCCGCTTTAAGCAGGTTCAGGATATTCAGTCATTGATTGCCAAGGGCGGCTTCTCCGAAGACGACGCGGTGATTGTGGCTGGCGACTTAAACATGAACCTATTCAGCCGCAAGATGCGCGCCGGAAAAGAGACCGAGGCCCAACGCATGCTTAAAGCCTTGTCGATGGTCGTAGCGCCCCTGAAA
>JARGOJ010001154.1:2479-2689 GCA_029210225.1 Planctomycetota bacterium | reverse complement strand
TACCCAAAACATGTCAAACGATCTTGCAAGAGCAAAAACACCCCAACGCATACCATTACTATAGTAAAGCTGCGCGCGAACGGCGAGTTACAAAATAAAAAATATTCCAAACAAAACAAACATATCTATCTTGAGCATGACGGAAGTGGGCGTCGTCCGCAAGGAATAAACTGCTTCCGCGACACCGAGAGCAGGACACGCGTGGGCTGG
>JARGOJ010001154.1:0-2450 GCA_029210225.1 Planctomycetota bacterium | reverse complement strand
CTTTCTAACTGTCTCGGAGACCGATCACTCGGAGCGTGTTTCACTCCCGAAAAAAGCGACTCTGCGGTGAAGAAAGCCTGGATATTATCGCCAATGTGACGATTCATCTTCCTGAGGCAGTGGAGCAGGCTTGGAAAATCAGAGCTGGGAGTTTTACCACTGGCCAGGCCGAAGCCTCTTTCTTCTCAGAGCCTTTAAGCTCGGAAAGAAACTCGGCGACGCGACCCAATTCGGTCTTTATCGAGTTGTTTTGGGCTTTTCAGCTCTTCGAGGAGTTTCTCAGTTCCAATTCGAGAGCGAGAGCGTTCTCTGCTTCTGTCTGGGGGAACTCTGCTTCGGAGTTGTCCGCTGAATGGTCATCGATTTGTTGCTCAACCTTCCAACCGAGCACGGCTTTCAGGCGCGCTATCATCCTCGCGTAGAGGCCGAGGATATCCTCTAGGATTAAGTAGAGTGCGGGAATCACGAACAAGGTCAAGATGGTCGCGAAGCTCAAACCGAAAGAAATAGAGGTCGCCATGGGAGACCAAACCGGCGATCGCCCTCCCACTCCCAACGCCATAGGTAGAACGCCAAAGACCGTGGTGACCGTGGTCAGGAGAATGGCTCGGACCCGGTTAGAGGCTCCCTCACAGAGGGCATCCTCAACTCCCATGCCTTGCGCCCTCAGGCGATTGACGAAGTCGACGAGGACCAGAGAATCGTTCACCACCATCCCCGCCAGCCCGACGATGGCAATGCCCGAAGCCATGGTAAATGGATCTCCGGTGAGCCAGAGTCCGTACGCCACACCTATAAAGGAGAAGGGAACCGTAAAGAGCACCACAAAGGGTTGTAAAAACGACTTGAATTGAGCCCCAAGCACCATAAAAATACAACCTATGGCGACTACGAAGGAAACTTTCAAGGAGTCAAAGGACCTGTTCGTCTCAGCGAACTCCCCCTCGAAATCGATAACGATGCTCGGATCGGCGCTGAGCTTTAGTGCCGCTTCCTTAGCCCGCTCACTAGCTGCGATGGCGGTGGTGACCGCCGGGTCGATATCTGCAGAGATCGTGATGGCGCGCTTGCCATCGTAACGATGAATACCGGAAAACCCACGTTTCCTAGAGGCCTCAATGACATCAGACAAGGGAACCAACATCCCCCAGCGATTTCGAACTCGAATCTCTTCCAGGTCCTTTTGACTCGTCCTCTCCGATTCATCATAGAGGACCCTCACGTCAACTTCTTCGTCCTCACCCGGAACACGCCACTTCGTCAGCACCGCACCATCATTGGCGAAAGCGAGCGCTCGTCCAAGCTCCATAGCGGTGATCCCTTGGCGCGAGCCAGCATCGTCGAGGAGGCGAAAGTGCAGCTCGTCCTTGCCCAGAGTGAGGTCGCTATCAACGTTGCTCACCCCCGGAATCTTCTTCAGGATGTCCATCACCTCACGGCTTCGGCTCCAAAGTTTCTCTAAGTTATCGCCTCGCAGACGCACAGTCACCGGACGCCCCACCGGCGGACCATCGCTCAGCTCGGTGACCTCTATTTTGGCGCCGACTAAGTTCTTGTCTGCGATCTTACTTCGGACCTTAGCCATGATCTCTTGGACGGAGAGTGTCTTTAAACTGCCCCGGGCAGTCGTCACAAAGACCTGAGCGTAGTGACTCTCCGTGTGCATCTTGTAGTTCGAGTCGAAGTACATCCCAACATTGATCACCCCACTCTCAATCTCTTCTTTCGGCGCGGTATCAACGACTTCCCCTCTACTCAACGCGATCTTCTCAGTCTCCTCCAAAGAGGTCCCGACAGGCATTGTTATGTTGATGAAGAACTGCTTAAAGTCGCTGGGAAAGAAGAGAATCGGAATCCGGCTCAGGACAACGAGGGCTAAGAGCGCCATCCCAAAGAGCGCGACGAGGGACAGATAGCGAAGTCGCAAACACAGCCGCAAAGCTCTCTGATAGAAATAGCGCATTCCGAGGAGCATGCGTGAGGGTTCCTGATGCGCGGCCTTTTTAGAGGGCCCTAAATCGAGGATGTGAATCGGCAGGATAAGCAAGCACTCGAAGAGCGAAGCGAGCAGCGCATAGGCCACGGTCTTCGGAATGATCGCGAAGAAGCGCCCCGTCGTGCCTGGCATGAGTAGGAGCGGCAAGAAGGCCGCGATGGTTGTGAGGGTCGCTGAAACAACAGGAATCGCAACTTCCGCCGCGCCTTCAATAATCGCCGTTTTTAGCTCTTTACCCATCTCAAAATGACGGTGAATGTTCTCTAAGACCACCAAGGCGTCGTCGACAATAACCCCAAGCACAATAACGAATGAGAACAGGGAGATGACGTTGATCGATTCCCCACCCCACTTGAGCAAGATGAGGCTGACCAAAAATGAGAAGGGAATACCAAGAGAGCCAAGGATGGCGTTCTTAAAACCGATGGTCATCCAGAGAACCACCAAGACCAGG
>JARGOJ010001153.1 GCA_029210225.1 Planctomycetota bacterium | reverse complement strand
ATTTGGAATTAAGAAGAGCTCCATGCGTGAAATTGCCAAAGACGCCGGAATGGCTGTCGGCACCCTCTATCTCTATTTTAAAAATAAAGACGAGATGGTCCTAGCCTTTGTTGAGAAATACCGAGAGCGTCATAAAATCGCAGCTCAATCAATTCTCAAGAGTCGTATCAACGCCTCTGAAAAATTGACCAAATACCTGGTCCATCGCTTTGAAGAATCGAAAGCAACCCGCCATGGAACACCCTTCGCGGAGGAGATTACAGAGGCCGTCTTACGGTGCTGTCCAACTCGCCTCCAGGAAGAAGGCGAAGAGATGATGGCGAACGTCCGGCAGATATTGCTGGAAGGCTGCAAAAAAGAGCATTTCTCAATCGAAGACATCGACCGAGATGTTGAGGTCCTACTCTATTCGATTGCCTGGTTCTTTCCCACAGCTCTCGCTCCAGTGCTTATAGAACCTGAACAAGAAGCCTTCTTGAAGGTCGTGAATTGGTTCTGCGAGAAGTGGCGTGGGAATTGATAAATCTGCTTTTGGACTAGCAGGAGCGGCAATCGCATGAATCAGAGAGTCTTTGTCAGTCGTTAAGAGGTCCACGAGAACGGAGATGAGTTCTTGTCAGTCATGTTCGGGCAGGACTTAGGACTGGTTAATGGCCGATGATGAGGCGCTTCCGCAAGCGCCCGATTAACTCGACTTCGCGCTTATGCGCGAAATCGACGTGGCCGTCGGCATAGCCAATGTTGTAGCCCTCGGGATGGCAACCCTTCCCGTCGGAATCTTTCCGTGCCTTATCAGCGATGATCATGTCGTCGCTGCGGGAGCTGTCCCCGCGCAGTTTATTGCGCCTGTATGTGTAGCTCAATTCACTATTTTTCAGCACGTCCACTCTTGAGGATTGGAGGCAAGCGGGCTTTGCTGAATCTTCTTTGCCAGACCAATCCCAGAATTTGGGATTGGTCACAGCTATATCATTGGCTTCGAGATAGCTGTGATTCGATTGTTGGCAAACGAAAATTTTAGCGTTCTCGCAGTATTTCTGTTGAATGAGCGTTCGATAGACATCGGAGATCTCTTCGTTCGTATGGCCCTTATTTAATTCGGTCATATGAGGGAAATACTGTCTTTCGTTTGCATACATAATCATGCCCAGGGCAACGCCTTTGAGATTGTTGGCGCACTTCTGTTTCCAGGCTGGCATTCTATCCTGGCTCAATCTTGGGGAGAGAAATGCCGGCAGAATTGATAGCACGCAGCCACTGAATATCAATCCCCCCAGCAGAGCTATGAAGATTCGGAGATTTGGCAGGGCCTTCTTCGGGGCTGGACCTCCACGGTATTTGTCTGTCTCATAATAATTGTCGTGGCCCATGACTGAAGGTCCTAGAGTTGAGAAGAGGAGTGGTGGAAGGACAGAGTTTACTACTTTTGTCGATGCTTGAAGACGCTGTTGTCTTATTTTCCAGCGCTCAGCCGAGCGGCATACTGAGTGGCGACCGCACGAATCTCAGTGTTCTTGCTATTTTTGGCGAGGTCTTGGAAGGTCTTTAGAGCAAGGGCGCCTTGTCTGGGAGCCAGTATTGTGGCGGCCAAGAGTCGGTTGCTGTCGCTGATAGAGTTGTTCGCGGCGATGCTTTCTAGTTCGGAGAGGCCCTCTGGCCCGCAGGCTGGGAGCTGAGATATGGCGGCTTCGCCCCATTCTTTGTCTTTGACGAGGATTCGGAGTTCTTTGAGCGCGAGGTTTTGGCATTGTCGCTGACTGGCGGGGTGAAGTCGCTCGGAGAGGTCGGAGAAGGCACTGGCGAGGGCGAGGCGGGCGGTGCTTGGCAGCTTTCCTTGGAGGGCCAGGGACATGGCTGGGATGTGGATGGACTGGGCTCCGGCGCCGAGAGCATCGCCGAGGACGCCGTGAAGGCCGGGGTCTTCTTCAGTCTTTAAGAGGTCAATTAAGACGGGGATGGATTCTTGGCCTTGGACTTCCATGAAGCGGCGCAGGGCTTCAAAGCGGGCGATGCTCTTGTTCTTTTTGAAGAAGGAGAGAAGTCCGGGACCGTCACGTTCTAGGACGAGGCTCTCTAGCTCATCCAAGTCTTCTGGGGTGGCTTCTTTTATCGGTGAGTTTTGACTGTTGATGGTCTTGGCGGGGAAAGAGAGAGGCTGCTCAGTGGCATTGTTCTCAATGGGTTTTTTGGGCTTTTTGTGTGGGAGCGTGATTGGCTTCGAAGCCTCTGATTTGTTGCTTTTCTCTTGGGGTCTGTCGATTGAATTGATGGCGACGGTCTTCGAGTTTTGGCCCGTCTTATTTGATTGAGAATTGGCATTGGGAGATGTTGAAGCAGATTTGTTGAGGACATAGACTCCGACAACAATGATGACTGCGAGTCCAACGCATAGCAGCGCTGCAATTCCCGATTTCATAGGCGCTCCAAGGAGTCTTAGCGAACGGAACCAGCCCCTACTTTAACAAGAATCTCCCGCTGATTGTTCTGATAAGAGAGGACCAGGAAGCTGTGTGTGGTTTCAATGCGGGGTGTGCTTGCAGTCTGAGCGATGATGATTCTGCGGCCGTCGGGGTTTGAGAGGACAACGTCGACGCGGCCGTTGTGATTGACCTTCATGGCTTTGGCCCGGCCCGAATTGGTGCGTAGGGCTTCAACCTGAGGAGCGGCGGGTCCGGGAGGATTGATAGCG
>JARGOJ010001152.1 GCA_029210225.1 Planctomycetota bacterium | reverse complement strand
ATGCTCTTCGTTTGAGCGGTGACCGGAGGAGGCCAGTCATTGATCATTAAGCTTCGCGCTGCTTTCACTAGCCATGAGTGACATTGATCAAAGTCTTGATCGTTGCGAAAAGACTCCGCCTTCAGCCAGAGTTCAATTGTCTTTCCAATGTCGAGCTTGTCTAACTTACTCTCTTTAGCGTCATCATTCTCTTCATCGGGAATGAGCTTGGCATCCTTTGAGAAGCGTCCCGAAATGGATGAGGCCTTGGCCCGAAAGGCGGCCGCACGATTTCTGAGCATCGACCAACCGCGACGAACCAAGCTCTCTTCAGAGTCCTTACCCATACAGGCAAAGCTCTTGTGATAGGCTTCAAGGGCGGAGGCGAGGAGGTTCTTGTCGGCGTGAAGGCGGGCGATGCGAGTCCAAGCCAGGAGGACCGTCTCATCGAGGTCAAGGACCCTCTCCCATTGCTCCAAAGCTTCATGATGGAGGCCCTTACGATCGAGGGTCAGGGCGAGACGAAGCACGAGATTGACGCTGTCCGGATTCTCGAGAACACGACGCTGGAGCTCTTTCAGATCATTCCGCATGTTGGACCGTTGCACTCCACCCTGGGTCGACGATTCTCAGTTCATGAATTTTCGAAGGGCGGCGCGGCCTTCTTCGAGTTCTGCCTCTGAAAAGACTGCCAACTTTTGACTGTGTGAACGAGCGAAGTCCGTTTCCCCAAGCGCCCAAGCGAGGCTCGACAAATAGAGCTCTGTCTTTGGGGTCGGTTTGAGGGCCTTAAAGAAATCGAGGATCTCAATGGGGCGTAACTTTTCCAATCGACAGGGATACTGAATGCGCTTGTCGGCGGCGAAGATCAATACGAAGCGTTCGGCTTCAACAGCCACACACATTTTCTCGCCATTGTTGTGGGCGAATATTCGAGTGATGCCCGATTTCATCTTTGTGCTGTTAATGTGTTCGACGAGGGTCCCGATGGCTTTTTGTGCGAAGCCGTAGAGCAGAGCTTTTTGCCGAACCTCTTTGGCGATCTCTGGGACATTAAGGCTGACCAGGATGCTCTTGAGGGATTGGCTGGCTTTCTCGAAGTCACGTTTTCGAGCGGCCGCTTTGACATGTTCGTCAAAGGCTTTCTCGAAGACGGCGAGGTCGGCTTTGCGACGATCTTCTGCCGCTCTGGCGTCCGCGGCTTTTTCAATGTCGTCGATGGACTTTCTTAACGCCCTAAAGTTCTTGGCGTAGCGTTCGAGTCCAACGAGCTTCTCATTGTCGTCGATTTCACGGCGGGCTTTCACATAGTCGCCCTGAGCGGCGATCCCCATGATTTCCCGGCGGATGCGCTTAATCATGCCATCAGCGAAGGCATACAAGCTTTGTTCGAATCCTCGGGCGGCGGCTTGATATTTTGGATCGGGGTTCTTCTCGCGGTATTTCGACAGAATGTCGACGGCTTCCGAGAAGCGACGAGCATTCAGCTTCTTCTCGATAGAGGCCTTGCAAGCCTTAGATCGTCTTTGAAACTCCGCCAGCTCCTCCTGCCGATTTTGCTGATCTTCTTTGAAGCGAACAATGGCCTTCTCAACGCGAATCAAGTCAGATCGGGCCCGATCGGCAGCGACGGTATCAAAGTAGCTCTCGATGAAGGCCGTCAGATCTTTGTCGAGACTTCGAAGATCCTCTTCGTCCTTGGACACGACCCGAAGGTTCTTAACGCGTCCATTGAGGGCTGCATATATTTTGGCGGCGCCTTCTTCTCGCTCCGCTTTTTTCGTTTCTTCAATTTTGGTCTGGGCCGCGTCCGCAAGTTTTTGAGCCCTCTCAGCTAACTCTGGAAAGTCTTCATCGGTCCATTGTTTGAAGAGATTCGTCGCTTCCTTCTTCGTATTAACAGAGTCTCCTCGTTTGAGAGCTTCTTCTAGGGAGGCGATTTGGGCTTCTCGTTGCGCGTATTCGGCTTTCGATTGCGCGAGCATGCTGAAGAGGCCGATGCACATGCAGCTCATGAGAAGGATCGCTCCGAGAGCGAGAGCCAGCTTGGGCCAAATGGAGGGGCCGCTTTCTTCTTCCTCGATGTTCGCGCCGGCGAGGGAGGCCAAGATAGGATCGGAGGTATCGGTGGCTAGGCTTTGAGAATCACTAGCGGCCCCCAAGCGACCAGAGCTAGCGCTTAGATCGGCTTGCAAACGGATGAGGGCGGTCGTTCGGGTGGGGTAGTCTTTCAGCAAGGGGACGAGCAGTGAGATCAACTGGGTCGCGGTGGATATTCGCTTGTCTGGGTCTTTCTCCATCAACGCTGCGACAATGTTATAGAGCGCCTGAGGGAGGTCTTTGCGTTTCTCTTTCAGCTCGGGGACGGGTTCGTTGATGTGCTTCATGATGATCTCTTGAGGAGATCGGCCACTGTAAGGAACCTCTCCAGAGAACATTTCGTACATGGAGACCCCTAAGGCGTAGAGGTCGACTTTTTGATCGATTTTTTTGCCTAGAGCCTGCTCCGGAGCGATGTAGTGAGGGCTGCCACTGACCGTTTCCTGACTTGCGGTGGCTCCGGTCGCAAAGCGTTGTGCGATTCCCAGGTCGCCGATTTTGGTGACCTCTTCCTTTGAAAGAAACAAGTTGGCAGGTTTGATGTCTCGGTGAATGAGACCTTTTTTCTCAGCGTATTGCAGCCCACGAGCGGCGTCGATAGCGATGGGTAAGACC
>JARGOJ010001151.1 GCA_029210225.1 Planctomycetota bacterium | reverse complement strand
CACGACATAGCTTAAATAAGGAAATCACAAGATGCTCAAATTTTGGGAATTAGCACCGTCACCGAACAGCACAAAAGTACGAATGGCGCTCCGCTTCAAGAATATTGATTTTGAAGCCATCCCCGTTGATCCAGTCGATCGGGATGCCGTTTTGAAGATGTCCGGCCAAGTGTTAACCCCCGTCATTGAAGACAAAGGCATCATTCTTAATGACAGCGAAGCGATCCTCCAATATCTCGACGCCAATTACCCCGAGAGTCCCCGGCTCTTCCCCCGCGATCGGGGGGGGCGCAGAGAATGCGAAGATTGGAAAAAAGAACTCGATGAAAAGATCGCCAAACCTTGGATGCCGGTTTTCTTTCACCTTATAGGACGCTTTGAAGAGTGTGACCAGGACGCCCTGAAATCGTACCATGAGGCCCTCGCATGGCTCGACAGACTCGTCGCCGATAAAGATCAGATTCAAGAAGGAGAAAATAAGTCCATCTGTGATTTGCGAGTTGCAGAGTGGGCGACTTACGCTCTGCCCGGCCCGGGATTTATTGCGCGCTGCCGCCTCATGGGCAAATCGAAAGAGGTATTTGCAGTCAAAAATGGTCAGTTTAAACATCTCGAACGCTACCTTGAAAAGTGGAACGGTTTCCTCGCCTAGACCTTGAGTGTGATAGAGACCATGGATAAAGACCTGAATAAATGGCGGCGGATCACTCTGCGAGACCCGAGTGATCTCGCTGCTCATTCTCAACATGCCCAAGCCTATCTCCGCCTTCATGGAGATGTTTTTAATGACTTCAAACTCTGGATTGAACTCGATGCCGTGATCGCCCTCAGTCTGGCCCGAGTCTTAGAGCAAAGACTGGGACTTGGCTATGACTTTGTCAGAATTGATTCCCATCAAAGCGCTTCAGGAACCTTTTACCGCGCCATTTTCAAGCACACTAAGTCCAAAGTAGAACTGGGCTTTTTACCCGCAGGTTTTTCAGAATATCGACCGGGCAGTCCCAAACACAGTCACCCCGTGTTCATTGGCACGGCCCCCGTCAATTTCGACCAATGGAAGGCGATTACAAAGCGCCAACGCCACGATCAATTCCGCAGCGATGAAAAGGCACGGGGACCCGATGGCTTTGTAGCTTGTGCGTCCTGGAACCTCATCCAAACCTGGCTTGAGAAAGCCGGAGCAGGACTGCGCCTGCCCTGCGAAGCAGAATGGCACTACAACGAGTCAGTGAGCAATCATTTTCAAATACCTATGATCGACGAAGTTCAAGCCCAGTGGATCGCATCTCTCGAAAGCGCCAGCTTCTTGCAGATTCCCGCGCCTATATGGGAGTGTCTGGAAGATAGCGCCGAGCGCAACGACCCAGTCATTCACACCAGCTCCGGAACGCTTCGGATTGGGGTCAACCACTCGAAACTTCAAGTCAATCTTCAAACAGAATCAACAGACATTGCGCCTGCTCGAACCCGCCCTTGTGATCCTAAGTTCGAACGCCACGATGTCGGATTCAGGGTCGCTGTAAGCCTTTCGAGACAACGATGGGACGAAATGCTCCGAGTTGCTCACGTCGAAAGTCTCCGTGATCAACCACTCTTCGAGATCAAGCAATGGCAAGAGCTCGCAACTCCCCAAGAGTCTATCGCACGTGCGGTCGTTGAAGAACTAGGCCGCGACTTTCTGTTCACCGAGATAAAAGATTATGAATGTGGATCTCGGTGGAGAATCGCGACTCTCCTCCACGAGCCGACAAAAATTGAGTTTCAGCTCATACCTGGGGGAGAGTTTCAGTTTGGAGTGTCCGACCTCAGCGCAGAACGCGATTTTTGCCACAGCCTCGATCCAAAAATTGGCGAAAATGTCCTACAACGTCAATTCGCCGCCAAAACAATTCGGGTCGCCCCTTTTCTGATGGCCAAGACGCCGCTCACCCAAGAGCAATGGTTTCGTGGACTCCTAATGCCCCCGGAAGTGGACAATTTGAATAGAAAAGATCGACGCAAGTGGCAGGGTTTGAATCTCCCCGTTGTAGGTCTGTCAGGCCAGCGAATCGATTTTTGGCTTAGGAAACTAGCCCATTGTAAATTGAGGCTCCCAACTGAAATGGAATGGGAATATGCCTGCCGGGGCACCGCAAATCTCGCCAGCCCATCAACGCGCTACTTCTGGGGCAATGAACTTTCGGATGATTACTGTTGGCACAAAGGCAACAGCGAACACCGCATCCACGATGTCACTGAGCACAAAGACAAGACCAACGCCTTCGGTCTGGTCGACATGCTCGGCAATGTTTTTGAGCGTTGCTCCGATCGAATGAACAACAACTCCGTCAGTTGGCAGGACTTTTCTACTCAGCAGGACCAAGTGTCCAGAGGCGGAAGCTGGGCCCACGATGGCATTGGATGCAGAATCGCGCACCGCCGCCCAGAGTCACGGATCACACGGCACAACCACGTCGGAGTTCGCTTAGCGATCTCCCTGCCTTCTTCCCTTTCTGAGATCGTCGATCAATATGCGCAGGCACAGGTAAATTCGCGATACCACATGAATGATCTACCCTTTTGAGATTGGTGATTTAACGGCTGCATTTCTCCGATCTACTTTGTTAAAACCTATGGGGAGCCGTAACTCAGAGGGTAGAGTGCCTAATTACAAAACGGAAGTCGCTGGTTCGAATCCAGCCGGCTCCTCTCCTATTTC
>JARGOJ010000080.1 GCA_029210225.1 Planctomycetota bacterium | reverse complement strand
CCAAACTAAGTGCTTCTCAAAGCTCGTGAAGAAGTCGTCGGGGTCGCGCCAGCGGTCAAACCATTCTATGCCGCGACGGGTGTGAATGATTTCATCGGCGAAGATGCGTCGCATAACAGCGGCGCTTTTTTCGTCCCCAAGCTCGTCGAAGAGGTTCATGTATTCGAAGGAGTGGTCGAGGTTGGCGCCTTCAAGCGCGAGGGCGAAGAAGGCCACGAATTGCTCTTTGCTCTGAGTATCGAGGGCGCGGGCCCATATGTAGTCGTTGACTGGTAAATCGCCGAAGTCGACGCCAAGCTCCTGAATGCGGTCGATGTAGAGCTGAAGATGGATTTGTTCTTCGGCTAGAGTTTCAACTTGGCTGGCTCGCCATGCCTTTGGCGCATCAGGGAAGAGCAGCAGGGCGCGGGCGATGACTTCTATGGCGAGCAGCTCATGATTCGCGAAGAAATGAAGGGCGCGGGCTCGGCCCTCTTTGTGCTTGAGCGCTCGCTTGCGAGGAAAGAGGTGACGCTTTTTTTTATCGTCGCAGAATTGAAGATTGCTTGGCCGCGCCGGGCAGATGAGCTTGCCGGCGGAGTCTTGTAAGTTCGGCCCCAGAGAATCAACAAGGTCGCTTGGAGGCGCTTCGAGCTTAGCGCTGAGGTGTGGGGAAGCCAAGATTCTGAGGCAATAGTCGTTGAGGTGAGCGCTCATAGTCTCACTGGCCTCGTCGCTGAGCTTGTTCGTCCTGCTGTCGGCTAAACTCGATAATGCCCCCGGTGATTGTGATCTTAAGGTTCGCGGGGCTATTGTCGACGGACTTGGCGAAGCTAAAGGTTCCGTCGTTGACGGCTAAGAGGCGATAGAACGCGTCCTCTCCTTTCTTGACTCCGCCATCTCCGTGGCACTCAGACATGTGGGGACGGCCGTGTTTGAAGCTCATTAGGCCTTGGCATCGAGAACCTTCAATGAACAGGGTTCCGGTCTTCTCATTAAACTCGACTCCTTGCAGGAGTTCTGAGACGGGCATTTCATTGGAGATTTCTCCCGAGTAGGAAATCCCGAGAGAGGCTTTATCGTCGAGTTTGAGGCTGAGTTGAGTTGTGTAGGAGGCTGCAGGGTTTTCGTCTTTTTGAATTTTGTCGCGGGAAACCTTGAGGCAAAAGGGGCCAATCCAAAAGGTGCTGTTGCCATCGAGGGCAACCTTTTTACCGGTTATATCGAATGAGCCGACGACGGTTCCATTGGCGCTACCAAGGTCTTCGACGTGAACGATGCCGCTCTCTATCGTTAAGCGGACATGGCGCCTTGAGACGAGCGGGTGATTGAGTCGAAGGTCCGTTCCGTTGGCGGAGCGACCTAGAACAAAGGGCTTGGCAGCGCTGAGGGCTTTCGGTTCATGACCTTCGACATTCAGCCAAAAACTATGATCCTGAGCGTCAGTGACTCTGGCTTTGGGGGGGCTGGGGGGGAGGTCTTGCGCGACGGTGTTTTGATCACTGCTGCTTCCCATTCCCACACTGGCCGATTGGGGGCGGGGCCACGGCATGGGATTGGTCATCCGCATGGTGCTGCCGCCTTTAAACTTCTCTGGAGGGTTGTCCTTGGGCAGCATGGCGTTAAATTTGCCACGATCCAAGCGCTTTGTGATTTCGGTGTGCATCGGCCCTGGCAGGGTCACTTCACCATCACTGGCTCCGCTGTCACTACTTTCAAGGATCTCGCTGAGGCCCTCGTAGTCGAAAAAGCGCACTTGGACTTCTGTACCCAGAAGAAAACTCTGCCCGTCGGTGAGGAGCTCAGGCTCGGTTGGAGTGAGCCGCGTTTGCTCGGTGTAAGTACCGTTTGTTGAGGCGAGGTCGACGAGTAACCAGCGGCTTAGGGGCGTGTTTGAGGCTCGTTGGAGAAGGGCATGGCGACTGGAGACACCCGCTTCTTGGATCGCAATCGCACAGGCGGACACACGACCAATGAGGAACTCTTTAGGCCCGGCTTGCTCCGAGCCTTCCTGGAGGCTAAAGAGCCGACGATTCCATGGATTTTCCTCGACCGGCCAATTTATAAGGAGAAATGGTCCCGGATTGCTTTGGCGTCTCTCTTCATCAGATCGGCCGTTCCAACTCTTATAAAATTCGCGAAGATTCATCTCAGAATCAATTTTGTCCTTATCCTCATTTTGAATGACAAGCCATTTCAACTCTAATGATTGTTAGTTGATGGTGGCCAAGATTCTCACTTTTTCTTCCTGATGAAAATCAGTGAGTCGCTTAGATTCAAGAAGAGATACTGTTTCACTCGTGGTGTTAGCCCCTACATCTTGATATTACCGGGCGTGGCGCTTTTCGAGTAGAGGGCATCAGGATCTTTGTCTTCGAAAACAAAAAAGACCCGAATGAAAAGTACTGAGCCATACGCTACGGGTATTTGAAAAACTGTCTCGATTTTGGAAAGCGTACCGTAGGAACACCAATTGCCTCGTAAGATGCAAAAACTGCTTTCGTTTCTCGGTTGAAGAGTGAGGTGAGTGAGCCATGAGCTTATCGGGACTGGAAGGCACGGTTGTCGCAACAGCTGTGCAAAACGGTTGGGTGAATCAACCCCAAATGCAAATGGCCTTTCAGCAAGTGCAACAGGCCCGGCAGCAGGGATACTCTCTTAGCCTCGCTGAAGCTCTCGTCTCATTGAACATCATTAACGAGACCCAGGCCCTTAACCTCCTCGATGCTAGCGGCATCGTTGTGATTGGCTGCCAAAGCTGTCGTAAGGCCTGGAACGTGGCGAAGACCATCGTTCAATCGGGTCAAAACCTCGTCTGCCCTCATGACGGTACGAACCTGGGCCCTGTTCAAACCCTCAAGGTTCTCGGAGACTTCCCCTTTGGTGCGAGCAGCAGTGGCCGTGTAGAAACCGCTCATGGGCAAGGCTCGGGAAGTCATAGCGGACGCCTCCCAGCCCAAAACGGAGCCGGAGCAGCACGCCCAAGCGGACGCTTGAACGCCAGCAGCAGTCAGTTTCCAGCCGCGCAAAGTCCACCGTCCCGACCTCCGATCCTCCCCGTCGACAGTATGACCAGTGTTGATAGCGCCTTTGTAAATCGCTCCGCAGTCCTGTCGACGAGCAAACGCCAGGCCGGTTGGGCCTCAATGTTTGAGGGCGATGAAGAGCTCTCGGAGCGTTATGAGATTTTAGAAGAGATCGCGAGGGGAGGAATGGGCGCTATCTATCGCGCCAAAGACAATATCCTCGACCGAGATGTTGCGATGAAGGTAACGCTCAACGGAAGCAGCAAGGCCGCTGAGCAACGCTTCCTCCAAGAAGGACGAATCACTGGGCAGCTCGATCACCCCAATATCGTTCCCGTTCACGACATGGGACAGCTCCCAGATGGAACCCACTACTTCACGATGAAAATCGTTCGAGGTCGCTCTCTTCGCCATATCATCGACAACCACGCACGAGGCGCTGAGAAAATACCACTTCGGCGCTACCTCATCATCTTCACGAAAATGCTTGAAGCGATGAACTTCGCTCACCAGTTCCAGCAAGTCATCCACCGCGACCTCAAACCAGACAACGTCATGATCGGAGAATTTGGCGAAGTGCTGGTCATGGATTGGGGCCTCGGAAAGCGCATCGACCAAAAGAATCTCCAGCAGACACGGGTCGACGCGAGCGCATCCTCGGGCAGGGAACGACCGAGTATTGTTCCTGGCTCGGGTTCTAGCCCAAACCTAACCATGGACGGGGCGATCTGCGGAACCCTCAATTACATGCCCCCAGAACAAGCGGATGGCGACTTGGAGAAGCTCGACGCCCGCACCGATATCTACGCGCTCGGCTGCATTCTCTATGAAATGCTGACCCTGAAAAAAGCCTTCGACGCTGAGGATGCCAAAACCCTCCTCAGCGCAATCTTCTCCAGCGGCTACGAAGATCCCCAAAGCGCCGCGCCGAACCGGAACATTCCGCCCGAGCTCGTGGCCGTCACCCGAAAAGCCATGGAGTTGCGGCAGCGCGATCGATATCCCAATGTCGGAGCGTTCCAACAAGATATCGAGGCGTTCCTTGAAGGCCGGGCCGTTAGCGCCCGTCGAGATCCCATATTGACGCGACTTCGAAAATGGGGGCGCCGTCATACGACCTTCCTGGCCGCCTCCTTCGTCGGCTTTATCTCACTGCTGACTGTCTTGGGCCTCGTGTTCTTCATGCCTGCCGAGCTAACCCTCGATTTGAAAAATGCGCCCGAAGACTTGAAGATCTCACTCAATGGCGATGAGCTGACGGTGCCCCAAGGAGCCAAGGAATTGAGCGTTTCCGTCTGGCCGCCAGGGAAACGAAATCTCAGTATTAAGAGCCCGCAATACGAGACCCTCACAGAGCAGCTTGTGCTCTCAAGCCGCTCTCAACAACGTGTTCCCGTGATCCTGGCGCGAGAGAAAGGAACCGTCACAATCTCTTCGGACATCGGCACGGTCAATGTCCGCTTCCGTCCTGAAAATGGTGAGACCTTTGAATTACAGGCACCTTTCTTCGAACGGAAAATCGCGACCGGGACCTACCAAGTTCAAATGTCGAGCCTTGATCACTTCTCACGATCAAAAACGATCACCATCGTCGCTGGGAAGTCTCTTGAGTTTAACGCCGATTTGGAGTCGGCGGTTCTTTGGACAAATCAAACGCGCATGCCGATCCTGGATCGCTGTTTAGCAGACGTTGACGAGGATGGTCAGTTCGATATGATCCTCGCCACTCGTGAGTTTCTCGAAGTCCAAGAGCTCGCTACAAACAAAGTGAAATGGCGGCAAGGAGTCGATTCGAGAGCGGACCGTTCTTTTATGACGGGGGCGTTCCTAAAGGTTGCGGACTTCGACGGAGACGACAAGTTTGAAATCCTCTTTCAGAATGGCACCTTCGCGAGAATCCTCGACGCAAAGTCAGGCGCCGAAGAATCGCGCTTCCCGGTCTTCTTCTCAAGGCTAGATGCCGTCGACATTGACAAAGACTCCATCGCAGAAGTGATCTGCGCAACACCCTACAGCGGAGTGCAGAGCTTTCATTCCAATGGAATGAGAATATGGAGCACCGATACCCCACGCTATTCAGACCTGTCCAGCCTCGCTGTCGTTGAGCTAGAGAGCGGAAAGCGCGGAATGGTCGTTCAAACTCGGAATCCTCCTCAGCTCTTTCTGCTTGATGTGAAGTCTGGCGAGTTGATCTGGTCCCGAGCACTCAGCGGCAAGGTTTCTCGCAACTGCACGGCGACTCTCGTCAACGAAGATGGGGCCTCTGTCATTGTTTGTAACTCTTTAACGGGCTTGGTCGCCATTGCCGCAGACTCTGGGGAGGAGCTTTGGACCGCGACGAAAGAAGTGGAGACGGTCTCTTGGCTTTGCTCTGGGAGCTTTAGCAAAGACTCCGATCCATTGCTTATGGCCCAGGGAGCCGACGGCATAGTCTGTATGACCGCTGGAGGTCGCGTGTTATGGAAGCTCTCGCGGGAAACAATGGGCCCAGGCTCCTTTGGAGACTTCGACGGCGACGGAGTTTTAGAGTGGTTTACATACACCGGCAATCCCCAAACGGAGAGCGCGTTTTTAACGGTGGTTAACAGTAAAGGTAGGGTGCTTCACGAGGTTGAATTGGCTCCTCTGACCCGGGACGCGAACCAAATCCCGTTTCCTCCATTAGTTGTCGATGTCTATGGCGATGGGAGACCTTGCGTTCTCGTGACTGGACAATTTACGACCAAGCTCCTAAAGCTCCAACCAGAGAGTCGATTTGCCAAATACCCGAAGAAAGGCATCGCATACAAAGTCGCTGATCTAAACAAGGATGGTCAGCCAGAACTCGTCGAATACTGTAGCGGTCATATCTCTGTGACTGGCTCTTTTAAATGGCGTTACGACCTCAATCTCATTCGTCGCGGGCGCTTACGTAGAGATTCAAATATTCGTAAACCACGCTTTGGAGATGTCGACGGTGACTCCATCGACGATGTTCTCCTCTCAGTGGCAGGATACATGATCGCGCTGTCCGGGAAAGACGGACGGTTGCTCATCAAGAGGCGTGTGCTCGACATGCGGAGAGGCCCTTACGCCGGTCCAAAAAATTCTGGGGCGACCTTCGTGATCTTCGCGACCGACCGGGACATCTTTCGGGTGGACTACAACCGTAAGAATGTCGAGGGGACATCGGTGTGGAAGGAGCCTTGGTCCCGTTCTGACGGCGAAATCGTCCTGACTGAACGTCCTAAGTCTGGCATGGTCGTCATCAATGGAGGGCGCCAGCTTGAATTTCGAGATTTTGATCTCGGCAAAGTGAAATGGGACGCTCCAATTCCTCAGATTGCCAGCAGCGGCGGTCTTTACGTGGTGGACGATCGCATTTATGTGCCGGGAGCAACGGGGACGATCTTTGCCTATGACTTCAGCGGTAAGAAGGTTGCAGAAAACAAGCTGACATCAGCCCTGAGCGTTGTCACGTCGAGGCGCGGGCCGAGTGGCCCTGAGCTGATTGTATCGGGGTGGTTCGCTGGCTTTTACATCGTCGATCCGTTCAGCTTGAAGTTGAAGAAGACCATTCGATATCCGGCTTTTGAGAGCTTCGGTAACTGGATTGTCGTCCCTATTGATATGGATGGAGACGGTGTTGACGACTTTGTTGTGAACGCGGAGTCCGGCTATCTAATGGTTCTTGACGGCGAGCACGAGCAACCGATTTTCTCGACCAATCGCTTTCGCCAAGATCGGAGCCAGGGTCGATCTATTTTTGACATGCAGTGGGCGGACAGCGACTTTGATGGCAAGGTCGACTTGATTATCAACGGCCAGAATTCTGTGATACTTGAGGACTTCAAGGAGCACATAAAAATCGCGTCGCGAGAAAGTCGATCTCCCGTCCCTCAAATCGAACTGACTTATCTCATCCGAGATCTACTCTACAATTCCAAAGGGCGCCTTCAGTCTCGACTGTCTCGCCTGAAAGGAACCTTGTTCGAACAAAAGTCTAGAAACCTGGCTCAATCCGATAGGAATCTTGGCCGGCGCAGAGCGGCAACCCTCACAAGCTATCTTCAGGTTTTAGCGGCGGTCACTCAGCGCAATGAATCGCTCGATCCCTTCCGTAAAGAGAGCAGCGCAATTTTCGCCAGCGGCCTCGATTCACTCTACGATCGTATCGAGGCGCTCGACATAAAGCAGTCTGAAAAACAACGCATCGTCGATCATGCTCGGACGGTTTTCCGAGGCAGAGCTAGCCTCTTGAGCTCATTGGTGATGCGGGCGGACCGGCGCTACTATCTCGGCGACGAGCGCGGCTTCCGTAAAATCTTAGAGGGCGCCGTGCTGTTCTTTCCAGACAATCGCGGAGTCGCCAATCGTTTCCAGAAGGCGGTCATCGATTATGCGGTCGCACGGCACCTGACTTTTGACAGAGTGGGACCCATTGAATGGTTGGAGTCTGCGCTGAAGGTCGTTCAAACTCGGGACCTTCATCTTGTCCTTGGACAGATCCTTCGCCTGCGAGTCCCCAACGAACCGGCGCGGGCGCTCTCTCACTTCAATCGAGCGATTGAGATGTCAAGAACTCAAGAGGAGCGAGCGCAGTGTTTAGCTTTCAGAGCTCGGTTTTACGCGAGCTATGGGAAGAGCGCCGAGGCATCGAAAGACATCCAGGCGGCGATTCGCTTGGCGCCAAAAAACCCTATCGTTTGCGGTCTCTTCGGGCTCCTCACTGAGAAAACCCCCAATGTTGAACTCTCCATTAAAATGCTTGATCAGGCAATCGCCGTCGGTTTTCGAGAGCCCCTCGGTTTGTTGTCCGACGTCTTTCGAGCGAGATCTCGGCTGTATTTGAAGAAAGGCAACATTAACGCTTGCTTCAAATTTTTGGATAAGGCTATTCAACTGGCCACCCCAAGCACCACCCATCTTAAAGATCGAGTTGACATCGCCCTGAATCTCTGCCGATCCGGTGATTTCGATCGCGGATTACCCATGCTGAAAATGGTCTTGGGGCTGATTCCACATAAGGACAGAAGAGAATTGCTCAAGGCCTACATGAACTTCGATATCCAGTCGAAAATGAGGGGAATGAGGCGCCCAGAGTCCTTCAACGAATTGTTCGTCGCCGGTTGCGCAGAGACCTTGCAAAATCGCCGCGCCCAAGGGACCGACTTTTTTGGCAAAGCTCTGAGTAAAGCAAGTGAAACCGAGAAGGCCGAGCTGCGCTATCGAATGGCAGAGTTTGAGGGCTTGTTCGGAGATATTGATGGGGCGATTGAATACCTAGAATTGGTTTTAGAGGTTGAGAAGCGGACGCCTCTCGGTCTCAAGGCTCGAATCCTCTTGGTGAAAATCATTCAGACATCGAATCCAGAGCGCGCCCAGCTAGAGTTGATCAAGGCTCTGAAGTATGGCGCGTCCCCCGACCTCATCGCGAAGGAAGGATTGCGAGCGCTCATGGCGAAGCAGAATGTTCAAAAGGCTATCGCCGAGTTAAGGAAGTAATTGCTTAGCGTCTCGACTTCTTAGGAGACCAGCCCTTTTTGAACTTGGCGCGCCACTCCAAAACGTGAGGAGCGTAGGTTTTTGCCTGGCTGAAGGTCAGGAGCTTTTGAGCCTTAGCGGCGGCAAATCCGTGCTTCACGACCAACTTGGCCATCCGACCACCAGCATTGTAGTGAGTGAGCGCGGCCTCTTTGTTTTGTTTGTAGGAGCGGAGGAGATGGTGAAGGTAGAGGCCAGTGGCTTCGAGGTTCAATTCGGGTTTGTAAGCCGACTTCTTATCGAAACTTTTCAGCCCGGCTAAGATTTTTGGCTCGTTCTTGAAGAGCTCGGCGTAACGTCCGATTTTCGCGAGGCGTTGGACTTCTTTGCAGCCGATACCGGTGAATTGTCCCAGGCCAGCAGCTCCTGTTCGGCTTGTAGCACCCGCATCGAAGCGTGATTCGGTTTGTATCAGGCCCATCAGTAGATAGATATCGAGGTCCCAGCGTTTGCTGACACGCTTCAAGATCTTCTTGTAGATCGCTGGATCAGCTTGGCGTGCGCCGCGGTGGGGTGTGACGTCGGAAACAAGAGCATCCGCCTGACTCACGAAGAGCATGGTCAGGATGGCAACATTCAAGATCAATTTAGACATAGTCTCTACTCCAAAAGAAAACCCTAAGTTTTACGGCTCTTGTTTGACCGTGTATCTCATATTGCGGGAAAGCACGCAACGAGATTCGTTTTAGCAGCTTCTTCTGAATTCGGCGAATGTCTAAATTCTTTTAGGTTTATTTTAGCTTCTCTGATTTATGCTCTTTTTGAGAAGAGCATATCCCTGTCTAACCTTTTTATTTCATGGATACATGGATATTGTGATCCAAACAAAAGACCAGTATCCAACGCTTTTTTATGGTTTTGTTCGGATTCAGCGCGAAGAAGCTAGGAATCTTGTGGGATTGGAAAAAATGACACGTTTCGATGATGGTGTGGTAAGTGCGGTTGGATTGATATGCTGTGTTTTCGCAAAACCATTGTTATTGAATTAGACCGCGCGTTATGGCGACAAACCTCGTTGTTCAACAGGATCACAACTCTTCAAATCCCTCGTCAGATGGCGAGGAGAACTCGAAGCAGTTTTTAAAGTTAGTTCGTCAACGAATTAAAGTTGTGTATTTGCTCTTAGCCGTCGGCACCGCTCTCGCGTTCGTTCAGAATCACATGCTGCCTTACAGCTTCTCTTTTGTGCCGATGCGAAATCTGGAGTGGTCGCAACTTATGCAGCCGCTTTGTGTGTTGTCGTGCCTGATCATGGTTTGGCTGACTCGGGTTCGTCGAATCTCGCCGGCGTTGCTTCAACGAATTGGTCTCGGGTATCAGATCGTCCCGACCTTCTTCCTGGCCTTTTCTTTTTTCTATCGCGATATCCCCGAATGGACTTCTCACGCCGACGTCACTTACGTCGCGATTTGGATCATTGTCTTCCCCTTAGTTTTGCCGTCCAAACCCTGGAAAACATTGCTCGCTGGGCTTTGTTCTGCGGCGATGCCGGTCCTGATTTATTCGATATGGCTCCAGCAAAGTGGGGGGAGCCTCGCGAGGACCGAGCTTCTCTATAACACGTTTTCACCCAACTTCTTCTGCGCGATCATGTCCGCTGTCCCCGGCTACATTGTCTATCACCTCAGTATGAACCTCATTGATGCCCAACGATCGATGGAGAAGCTGGGAAGTTACAAGCTCGTTAAGAAGCTGGGAACCGGTGGCATGGGTGAGGTGTGGCAAGCCGAGCATATGACCCTCGCTCGCCCCGCCGCGATCAAGTTGATCAAGGCTCGTCCGGACCAAGATTTGGAGAGCCGGAATCGTGCGATCAAGCGATTCAAGCGCGAAGCGAAGGCGACCGCTGGGCTCAATTCGCCCCACACAGTGAATCTCTTCGACTACGGAATCAATGATGACGGCACCTTCTACTACGTTATGGAGCTGCTCCACGGGATGGATCTTGAAACCCTGGTGAAAGACTATGGTCCGATTCCCCCAAACCGCGCTTTGTATTTCCTAGAGCAAATCTGCGATTCCCTGGCGGAGGCGCACGCGGCTGGACTCGTCCATCGCGATATCAAGCCGAGCAACCTCTACCTTTGCCATCTTGGTCTGAGGCACGATTTTGTGAAGGTCTTCGACTTTGGCTTGGTCTCTGAGACGAAGAGTGACGAGCAAGCCAAAGAGGACGTGAAGCTGACGGCCGAGGGCAATATCATCGGAACGCCGGCTTTCTTAGCCCCGGAAATGGCTCGCGCTGAGCGCATCGATCCTCGCGCCGACATTTACTCATTGGGCTGCGTGGCCTTCTGGTTGCTCACCGGGGAGTATGTCTTCAAGGCCACTTCGCCTTTCCAAATGGTCATCAGCCATATGTCGATGCCCGCAGACGCTCCTTCGAAACGAGCCAAACAACCGATTCCTAAAGAGTTTGATGACTTAATTTTGGAGTGTTTAGGGAAGTTTCCTAAGGACCGACCGACCGATGCTGAGGACCTACAGAAGCGTCTCCAAGGCATATTAATTGATCCCTGGACGGAGACGCATGCATCGGCATGGTGGGATGAGAATCCCAAAGCGAAGGAAATTGTCGATATTAGTCAGCAAGTCACGGCAAAATATCGCCGGATATTAGAACAGACGAGTAGCGAGGGATGAGTTGCGCTTGATATGCTTCATCGTTTGAAAAATCTCGCCAGCAGAGAGCTGATTCTTGCCGACTATGAAAAGCGAAAAGGTCTTACACTTCGCCCATAACACGAGTATTAGCCAGACATTTGATGATGGCGATCAGGTCAAAGAATACTACAAGATCATTCGTGAGCGCTTCAGCGTCATGTACATCTTGCTGGCTGTCGGTATCACGCTCGCCTACATTCAAAACAACTTCACGGCTTCGATCCTTGAATGGCCACCGCAACGCAATTTCGACATAGTTCTCTACTTGCATCCCTTGTGTGTATTCGCTTGCACGACAGTGCACCTCTTATCTCGCGCTCGAAAGCTGACCGATACCCAGTGCTATTGGATTGGCATCATGTTCCAACCAATCGTCACATTCTGCCTGGGCTTCTCCTTCTTCTTTCGCGACATTCCGGCCTATGCCAGCCACACCGATATTACTTACGTGGCGGTTTGGATCTTTGTCTTCCCAATCATAGTCCCCCTACGATCCTCAGTGACGTTTACCATCGGGACAATATCAGCGCTCATCCCTGTTGGGGCTTATCTCTTCTGGCGGGGTTCCTTAGAAGGTCCTTGGCCCAGCACAGCTATGTTCTTTGAGTATTTCTCCCCCAACTTCTTCTGCACCGTGATGTCGATGGTCCCGGGATATCTGCTCTATAGAATGAGCGTCAATCAGATTCGAGAACAACAATCCCTGGAGAAGCTCGGTAGTTACAAGCTCGTTAAGAAGCTTGGCGCGGGTGGTATGGGGGAGGTCTGGCAAGCCGAGCACATGACTCTGGCCCGCCCCGCTGCAATTAAACTCATTCTTGCGAAAGCCGGCCAAGATGAGGCGACGAAGACCCGAGCCCTGCAGCGCTTCAAGCGAGAAGCAAAAGCAACCGCCAAGCTCAATTCGCCCCACACAGTGCGGCTCTTTGACTACGGAATCAATGAAGACGGCACCTTCTACTACGTCATGGAGCTGCTCCATGGTATGGACTTAGAGACCCTGGTCAAAGAGTTTGGAGTTGTTCCAGCAAATCGGGCCTTGTATTTCCTAGAGCAAGTTTGCGATTCCCTGGCCGAGGCCCACAGCTCCGGGCTTGTCCACCGCGATATCAAGCCGAGTAACCTCTACCTCTGCCACCTTGGTCTGAACTATGATTTCGTGAAGGTCTTTGACTTTGGCTTGGTCTCCGAGACGAAGAGTGACGAGCAAGCCAAAGAGGACGTGAAACTCACGGCTGAGGGAAAGATCATAGGAACCCCCGCGTTTTTGGCGCCGGAAATGGCGAGAGGCGAGACCATCGATCCTCGCGCCGACATTTACTCCCTGGGTTGCGTGGCCTTCTGGTTGCTCACTGGAGAGTATGTCTTCAAGGCCACTTCGCCTTTCCAAATGGTCATCAATCACATGTCGGTGCCCCCGGACGCGCCTTCCAGCCGAACCGATCAGCCCATTCCAAAAGAACTAGACGATCTGATCCTTCAGTGTCTGGCTAAATCCCCAGAACACCGTCCTAAGGACGCTGAGGAGCTGCGAGGACGCTTGCGAAGTATTTTGATTGATCCTTGGACGGAGATCGAGGCGGCTGAGTGGTGGAGCGGAAATCCAGCCGCTCAAGAGGCTGTCGATAAGACACGAGACTTGGCTGTTCGAGTGGAGACGAAGTCAAAGCGCCTTCGAAAGATCGCAGCAGGCGATAGCAAAGCATAGTTGGGCGGGGAAGTAAGTTCCCAATACGATCACTTGATAGAGCGGCTTCTTTTCGATGAAGCGCCTGACCGAGAGTACGCCATCCGAAATCAGAAAGAGCACCGCGCCGATGAGGCAGAGGGCGGCGCTCTGGGTGTCGAAGAGGCCTGCATCGAAACGCCGTGCGGCGAACCAACCCATGAAAACCAAGGCTAAAACATAGATGATGACGGGGAGTCGAAGCTTGGCCGGGAGGCGCCGCCAGAGAACCATCATCATAATCACAGCGATGAGGGCGAAGGGAAGCAGCCAAAGCACCTGAGAAGGATCCCAGGGCACGTCCATGGCAAAGGCCACGACATAGAAGATGTGGGCGATAAGGAAGCTGCCCAGGCCCCAGATGAAGAGGTCTTTCTCGAACATGAGAAAGACGTCTCCGGCGAGGGAAAAGACGAGCCCGGCCAGGATGACCCAGCGAAACGCTTCGTTGTGGGGTGGTCCGGCGAGGAAGAGCGTGACGATGATCGCGATCATCACGCTGGGCTTCGTAAGGTATTTGAGGCTCTTCAAGCCTTTGAGGTCGGCGACGATGTTGCTGATCATGAGCAGCAACACGACGCCAATCAAAACCCAGAACATGGACGACTCAATAGGTGAGAAGGCTGAGGACCTTGGTGTCGGCAAATTTTGCGCGGGCTTCAAGGAAGGACAACTCGATAACGAGGGCGCAGCCGGCGAGTTTTGCGCCGCATTTCTCGACGAGATCGCAGGACGCTCTAAGGGTGCCGCCTGTGGCGAGGAGGTCGTCGACGATGAGGACGTTGTCGTCGGCGTTCAAGGCGTCTTTGTGAATTTCGAGGGTGTCTTCACCGTATTCGAGGGAGTAAGACTGAGAGACGGTCTCGGCAGGGAGCTTGCCGGGCTTCCTAGCAGGAATGAAGGGCAGCCCAAGATTTTGTGCAACGAGGATGCCGAACATGAAGCCGCGAGATTCGATACCAACAACCTTCGTGACGCCTTCCCAACCTTTGCTGAGCTGTTCAGCGCTGTAGCGAAGAGCGTCGGGGTCGGCGAGTAGGGGGCAAATGTCCTTGAAGACGATGCCTGGCTTGGGGAAGTCTTTGATATCGCGGATGTAATCTTTTAAGTCCATTTCGTTCTCTTCTCAACAAATCGGGCTGGAGTGGGGATCGTTTTTAGAAAGACGGCTCTGTTAGGAGCTGATTTTAGTGCTTCGAGCGGTGGAAACAACCAGGGATTGCAAAGGAATCGGTTGGAAGTGATTTCCCAAATCCAAATCCCGGCCATGTGACCGCCCGGGATTTGTTCTGTTCCCTCTGGAAATTGTTCAAATCAACGTCGTCGGCGGGTTCTTTTGCGTCCGCTTGCAGTTGTTTTTCGTGCTGCGGGTGCTTTTCGGGTGCTTTTTCGTGCTTTGGGGGCCTTTTCACTGCTTCGAGGAGCCTTTTTGAGGCGCTTTGAGGCTTTTTCGGCGCTCTCTTCGCGCTTGCGAGCGTTTTCGCTGCTCTTTCGGGTCTTTTCAGCGCTTTTTCGTGCTAACTCGGCGCGTCTTCGGGCTATCTCAGCCTTCTTCTTGGCTCGATCGGTGCTGGAGCGGCTCTTTTCTGAGCGTTTGCGCGGTTTCTCGACCTCAGGAGGCTCTTCTTCGACGCTCGGTGTGATTTGGGTCGGCAACATCGGTGTCTTTCGACGTTTACTCCGTTTGACTGCGGGGGAAAGCTCTGTTTTTCGCCGTTTGCTGGCCTTTGTGGCGGGGGCGATCTCTGTTTTTCGTCGTCTTTTGGCCTTTTCGGGAGCTTCTGAGCTGCTTTTCTCGGTTTTTCGGGTTGGGGAGCGTCTTGAGCGAGATTTGGAGTCGCTTTGGCCGCTTTTTGAGCTGGAAGAACTCTTTGAATCAACGACGCTTGAGCCGGTGAGGGAGGAGTCGAGGAGTTTGTGCTTACTGCGTTTTTTAAGAGCTTTCTCGACGATTCCGCTGCCGCTCTTCATGCTGTGGCGAAGTCCGCTTCTCATCCCACTGCGAATACCGCTGGCGATTTGTTTTGGGGATGGAGGCGGTGGCACGATGTCGCTCTCTTCATCGTCGTCGAGATCGCTCTCGTAGTCGTCTGCTTCGTTGTGCGAATCCTCTTCCACGTAGGGTTCGGAGTAGGCATCTTCGGCGGAGGCTTCAAGTTCGTCTTCGGGGGGCTCTTCGTCTTCAGGATCATAATCTTCGAGCTCGTCGCCTTTCTGGGCGGCGTGGAGTAGGGTGTCGAAGCTTGGGTAAAAGTGCAGATCGGCCATGTACCGTGCGCCAATCTCGACGGAGCGCCACAGCTCTTTGTCGTCTTCGAGGCGCTCCATCACTCGGCCAAATTTGCGGGCGCGAATGGCGGACCATTTGTCTGGTGGCTGAAGGCCATAGGCGATGTATGCGAGGGCTTTGCGGCTCTTTAGCTCCAAGTCGAGGCCGCGGGGGTTCCAACCGGAGAGCGCTGTGAGTAGGTAGGCGGCTTCGCCGAGTTTGATGAAGGTGTTGGTGGTGTAGACTCGCTGGTTGTAGGAGGCGTTGAGTCGAAAGAGCAGCTTGAAGAACTCGCGGCAAACTTGGTCGCTCACGACTTCACGAACCTGCGCCCACTCTTCGCGCTTATCGAAGATCTTCTCATGAGCCGTGACAACCTCTCCGCCTCGGCGATCACTGTCGCTTCGAAGTCGGTAGAGGAACTTAATGAGCAGATCGAACCTGTTGAGTTCGAGGAAGTGTCCGACGGCGCGGGCGAGGGAGGGGGCGTAAATGGCGAGCAGGAAGAGGTCTTCGCGCTTGAGTCGTCTGAAGCCTTCGAGGATGAGGTCGGCGTTGTATTTCCCAGCGCGAACGTTGATGTGGCGGCAGATCTCTTTGAAGATGCGGAAGGTCTTTCGTTCGTCGTCATCGAAGACGGCGAAGAGGTTGTCGAGGACCTCGCTAATGGGTTGTTTATCGATGCTTGTGATGAACTCTTGGCCCTCATCGTTGCGAATGACGTAGAGGTATGAGCGCTTGTTTCCGCGGCGATAGGGGAAGAACATCGCGATGACGTCTTCTTCAAAGAGCTTCCATG